>NZ_BAABHO010000018.1:0-103076 GCF_039542135.1 Actinomycetospora chlora | reverse complement strand
ACCACGACGGCACCTACGAGACCGTCAGCCACGACGACAACGGCTTCGCCTGACCCCATGTGAGCAGTTGCGGCCCCGATAGGGGCCGCAACTGCTCACGTACTCGGTGACCCACGGCCCGGACCCCGCCACCCACGGCGCGGGACCGGGTCGTCCGTCGTCACGGGGCGGAGAACGCGAACCCCGGGTAGCCGTCGGCGGCGAGCTGGTCGCAGTGCGCCCGGTAGTTGCCGACGCCGCCGATGTAGGCCATGAACACCCGCGGCTTGCCGGGCACGTTCGACCCCATGTACCAGGAGTTCGCCCGCGGGTAGAGCGTGTACTCGCCGACCTCGCGGACGTGGTCGGTCCAGCCGCGCTCGGCGTCCTCGGTCGACTCGACCACCGTGTCGCCGCGGGCGTGCGCGTAGGCGACGGTGTCGGCCACGAAGTCCACGTGCTGCTCGATCGAGACCATCATGTTCGACAGCACCGACGGGCTCCCCGGCCCCGTGATCGTGTACAGGTTGGGGAACCCCGCGACCTGCAGCCCGAGGTGCGTGACGGGCCCGTCGGCCCACTTGTCGGCCAGGCGCTGCCCGCCCCGCCCCCGGATGTCGACGGCCAGCAGCGTGCCGGTCATCGCGTCGAAGCCGGTGGCGAACACCAGGTCGTCGACCTCGTACTCCTGCTCGGTGGTGCGCACCCCGCGCGGGGTGATCTCCTGCAGCGGCGTGCGCTTCAGGTCGACCAGGTGCACCGTGTCGCGGTTGAACGTCGCGTAGTACCCGGTGTCGAGGCACGGGCGCTTGGTGCCGAACGGGTGGTCGCGCGGCGAGAGCGTCTCGGCGGTCTCCGGGTCGTCGACGATCCCGCGGATCTTCTCGCGGACGAACTCCGCCGCGGTCTCGTTGGCGTCGGGGTCGACGATGCTGTCGGTGTAGGACGCCAGGAGCCCCACGAGGTTGACGCCCCACACCGACTCGTACTTCGCGTGGCGCTCGGCGGGGTCGACCGCGAGCGCCGACTGCGTCGCCTCCTCGACCGGCACGCCGAAGCCCGACCGGCGCGCGGCCTCGCGGTGCTCGCGGTAGCGCTGCTTGCGCTGCGCCTGCGCCTCGTCGGACAGCGGCGCGTTGTTCGCCGGCATGCTGAAGTTCGCGGTGCGCTGGAACACCGTCAGGTCGGCGGCCTGCTCGGCGATCAGCGGGATCGCCTGGATCCCCGACGACCCGGTGCCGATCACCGCCACGCGCCGGCCGGTGAAGTCCACCGGATCCTGCGGCCAGTGCGCGGTGTGGAAGGTGCGGCCCGCGAACGTCTCGACGCCCGGGATCTCCGGCAGCTTCGAGGTCGACAGGCACCCGGTGGCCATGACGAGCTGCTCGGTGTCGTACACCTCGCCCGCCCCGGTCGTCACCGTCCAGCGGCCGTCGGCGTCGCGGTAGTGCGCCGCGGCCACCCGCGTGCCCAGCCGGACGCCGTCGCGCAGGCCGAACCGGTCGGCGACGTGGTTCACGTACCGCAGGATCTCGGGCTGGGTCGGGTACTTCTCGGTCCAGTCCCACTCCTGCTCGAGCTCCGGGGAGAAGGAGTACGAGTACTCCATGCTCTCGACGTCGCAGCGGGCTCCCGGGTAGCGGTTGTGGTACCAGGTGCCGCCGATGTCGTCGGCGGCCTCGAGGACGACGGCCGAGAGCCCGAGCCCGCGGAACCGGTGGAGCATGTAGAGCCCGGCGAGGCCGGCGCCGACGACGAGCGCGTCGACGCGGCGGACGGGGGTGTCGGTGGCGGTGCTGGTGGCGGTCTCGGTGGCGGTCACGGTCACCTCCGGTGACGGACGTCAGCGCGCCGAGGCGAGGTGCTTCGCGATCTCGTCGACCACGAAGTCCATCCCCACGGCGGCGCCGGGCAGGGTGAGCAGGGTGAAGAAGCCGTGCATCTGGCTCGGGACGAGCAGCGTCGAGACGGAGGTGCCCGCCTCGGCCAGGCGGTCGGCGTAGGCCTGGCCCTCGTCGCGCAGCGGGTCGTGCTCGGCGAGCAGGACCGCCGCCGGCGGCAGGCCGCCGAGGTCGTCGGCCCGCAGGGGCGAGGCGTCGGGCTGGCCGCGCAGCGCCGGGTCCGGGGCGTAGTGGCCCCAGAACCAGATCATCGCGCCGCGGCTGACGATGAGCTGGTTGGCCGGGTCGGTGTACGACGGCCGGTCGACGTCGGCGTCGGTCACCGGGTAGACGAGCACCTGGCCGGCGAGCGTCGGGCCGCCGGCGTCGCGGGCGCGGCGGGCGACCACGGCGGTGAGGTTGCCGCCGGCCGAGTCGCCGGCGACGACCACCGGGACCCGCGCGCCGGCGAGGGTCTCGACGTTCGCGTCGACCCACTGCAGCGCGGCCCACGCGTCGTCGACCGCGGCCGGGTAGCGGTGCTCGGGGGCGAGGCGGTAGTCGACGAGCACGACGACGCACCCGCTGCGCACGGCCAGGGTCCGGCCGAGCGTCTCGAACTCGTCGAGCGCGCCGATCACCCAGCCGCCGCCGTGGTAGTAGACGACGACGCCGCGGGGCGTGCCCTCGGGCACGATCACCCGCACCGGCACGGGCGCGTCGGCGGGCTCCACGACGAGCTCCACGTCGGGCCCCGGCCCGTACATCTCCGCCAGCGCCGGCCCCAGGTTGCGCGCCTGCTCCGGGGTCATGTCGCTGATCGGGGGCAGGCCGCTCTCCCCCAGCTGGGTCAGCAGGTCCGTGCTCGCCTCGTCGAGAGCCATGGGTCTCCGCTCGTCGCTACCAAACGACCGGTAGTTTAGAGCGAGGTGGTCGCCGTCACAACGCTCACGCCCCTACCCGCGGCGCCTCGCGGATGCCCGCGGCGGCCAGTTCCTCGGCGATCCGCGCGCGCAGCTCCACTTTGCGGATCTTCGTGCCGGACATCGGCCACGCGTCGACGAAGCGCACGTACCGCGGCACCCGGAAGCTCGCGATCCGCCCGACGCAGTGCGCGACCAGCTCCTCCGCGGTCGCCGTCGCACCCGGCGCGAGCTGCACGTACGCCGCCGGCACCTCGACGTAGCGGGCGTCCGGCGCCGCCACGACCGCGACGACGCCGACCGCGGGGTGGGTCAGCAGGTGGTTCTCGATCTCGGCGGCCGAGACGTTCTCGCCGCCCACCTTGAGCATGTCCTTGAGCCGCGTGCGGAACGTGACCCGCCCGTCGGCGTCGACGGTGACGACGTCGCCGGTGTGCACCCAGCGGTGCTCGTCGATCGTCGCCGCGGTGGCCTCGGGGTCGCGGAAGTAGCCGTCGAACGCGGTCGGCCCGCGGAAGAGCAGCTCGCCGGGGACGTCGGGCGGCAGGTCGGCGCCGGTGTCCGGGTCGACGACGCGCACGCTCATCCCGGGCATCGGGTGCCCGCCGGTGGTCAGCCGCGCCTCGAGCGGGTCGTCGAGGCGGCCGAGCGCGAGGAACGCCGACGACTCGGTCATCGCCACGCACGACACGTGCACGGCCTGCGGCACCCGCGCCGCCATGCTGCGCAGCCGCTCGGGCACCCCGACGGCCATGACGAGCCGGATACGGTGCAGGTCACGGTCCGGGAAGTCGGGACGGTCGAGCACCGGCACCCAGATCGTCTCGAACGCGGCGAGCGCGACCGTGATCCGCTCGTCCTCGAGCAGCGCGGGCGTGGTGGTCGGGTCGAAGAAGCCGGGGTGGACGAACGTCGCGCGGGCGGTCAGCGCGCTGACCGCGAACGTGATCCCGCCGCCGTGGAAGAGCGGGATCGCGGTCCAGATGCGGTCGTCCGGGGTCAGGGCCATCCGCTCGGCGATCCCGGCCGCGAGGCGCACGAGCGCCTCGTGCGAGAGCAGCGCGCCCTTGGGTGCCGCGGTGGTGCCCGACGTGTAGACGAGCACGGCGGCGTCGCGGACGCGGGTGCCGGCCGCGACCGGGGCGACGCGCTCCGGGTCGCCGGCGGGCAGCTCGGCGAGGGTGACCAGCGCGCGCAGCTCGGGCGCCGGCCCGTCGTGATCGCTGACGGCCTGCCGCGCCAGCTCCGCGAGGTCGGGCGCGCCCGGCGTCGCCGGCGGCGCCGTGACCAGCGCCGCCGCGCCCGAGTGCGCGACGACGTGGCGTACCTCGGCGGGCCGGTAGCGGGCGTTGACCGGCACCGCGACCGCCCCGATGCGCGTCACCGCGAGCAGCAGCGCGACGAGGTCGCCGGACGCCGGCAGCAGCAGGGCGACCCGGTCACCGGGTGCCACGCCGAGGGCGAGCAGCGCGGCCGCGTGCCGTACCGAGCGCTGCGCCAGGGCGCCGACCGTGAGCCGCTCGCCGTCGGCGAAGACGAGCGCCTCGGCATCCGGATCGGCCGCGGCGGACTCGTCGACCAGCTCGTGCAGCGTCGTGACCCGGGGTCTCACGGCCGGCTCCCGACGGCGGACCCGTCGTGCACCACCGGCAGCGACTCCTGCGCCCGCGACGCGATCGTCGGCAGGTAGGCCGGCTCGCCGGCGACCCGCAACCCGGGCAGGCGCCGCAGCAGGGTCCCGACGGCGATGCGCGTCTCGATGCGCGCGAGCTGCGCCCCGATGCAGGCGTGGATGCCGCGCCCGAAGGCGACGTGGGTGGCGCGCTCGCGGGCGAGGTCGACGGCGTCCGGGCGCGGGAACCGCTCGGGGTCGCGGTTGGCGCCGTTGAGCAGCAGGTAGACGCGCTCGCCGCGGCGGATCGTGCGCCCGCGCAGCTCGTGGTCCTCGACGACCCAGCGCACCAGCACCTTGATCGGCCCGACCAGCCGCAGCGCCTCCTCGACCGCGGGGTTCACCAGCGCCGGGTCGTCGCGGACGCGGTCGCGCAGCGCGGGGTCGGCGGTGAGCAGCCGGATCGCGTTGGCGATCGCGTTGGTCGTCGTCTCGTGCCCGGCGAACAGCAGCAGCGCGCACATGCCGACGAGCTCGTCGTCGGAGAGCCCGTCCTGGTCGTCGCCGAGCATCGCCGAGAGCATGTCGTCGCCGGGCTCGCGGCGGCGCAGGGCGACGAGCTGACGGAAGTAGCCGACCATCTCCTCGAGCCCGCGCAGCGCGCGCTCGTGGCGGTCGGCGCGCGCGTCGCCGCCGGCGCCGAACGCGACGAGGGCGAGCTCGTCGGACCACGCCCGGAAGCGGTCGCGGTCCGCGGCCGGGGCGCCGAGCATCTCGGCGATGACGGTGGCGGGCAGCGGGTAGGCGACGCCGGCCACGAGGTCGGCGCCTCCGTCCGCGACGAACGCGTCGACGAGCTCGTCGACCAGCGCCTGGATCCGGTCCTCCATCGCCGCGATCTGCTGCTGGCGGAACGCGGCGCCGGCGAGGCGGCGCAGGCGGGTGTGCGCGGGCGGATCGGTGACGACCATCCACTCGCTCATCAGCCCGAGGATCCGCTGCGTGGGATCGTCCGACGGCGCGTCGGACGACGACATGACCGGCCGCACGCGGTCCGACGACAGCGCCGGGTTGCGGAAGGCGGCGACGACGTCGTCGTAGCGCGACACCAGCCAGGCGCGGTGCGCGGCGCTCCAGTGCACCGGGTCGTGGGCCCGCAGCACCGCCGCCGCGGCGTCCGGGTCGCGCACGGCATCGGGGGCCAGCAGGTCGTCGGGGAGCGCTGACGGCTCGGGGGTCACGGCACACCTCCGACGGGGACGGGCACGGCGAGCGCGGGGCGCAGGACGTCGGTGACCAGCTCGACGTGCCGGTCGACGAGCGCGTCGGGCAGGCCGCCGAGGTCGGCGAAGCAGAAGACGTCGGTGACGGGGGTCGCTGCCAGCGGCGCGAGCTGCTCGCGGACCGCGGCGACGGCGTCGTCGGGGGTGAGCACGCGCAGCTTCGGGAAGGTGGCCGCACTCGGCGCGGCGGCCGCGTCGCCGTTGCCGGAGTACGACGCCCGGTTGCGGCGCGCGGCCGTGCGGACCTCGTCCTTCGCCGCGTCGGGGTCGTCGGCGAGCAGGACGTTGACCAGCCCGCCGAGACGCCCGGGCCGGCCGGCCAGCCCCTCGGCGTAGGGAGCGAGCAGCGCGGGGTCGAGCCAGAGCAGCCCGGCGCCGACGCGCCCGGCCAGCCGGGCGCCGCGCGGTCCGCGGGCGCCCACCCACGTCGGCAGCGGGTCCTGCACCGGCGCCGGCGTCACCGTGCCGTCGGCCCACAGCCCCGGCAGGCGGCGCAGCTGGTCCTCGAGCGTCGTGTAGCGGGCACCGTGGTCGGCGCCGACGCGGGCGAACTCGGCGGCGCTCCAGCCCGCCCCCACGCCGAGCTCGAGCCGCCCGCCGGAGACGAGGTCGACGACGGCGGCCTGCTCGGCGAGCGTCGTGACCGGCAGCATCGGCCCGATCACCACGGCCGTCCCGACGCGCAGCGTGCGGGTCCGCGCGGCGATCGCGGCGGCGGCCGTCAGCGGCGCGGGCAGGTAGCCGTCGGCGAACCCGTGGTGCTCGGTGACCCACACCGCCTCCAGGCCCCGCGCCTCGGCCGCCGCGACGCGGTCGAGCGTGCGGGCGTAGACGTCGGCGCCCCGCGCACCGGGCGGGATGCGCAGGTCGAGGTACAGCCCGACCCGTGTCACGCCCGGACCCCGGCGCCCAACGCCCGGGCGAGGCCCAGGCGGTCGCGCACCACCTGCCCGCCCGCGACGCGCCCGTCGGTGACGGTGACGAGCGCGACGGCGTGCAGCGTCGCCGGGTCCCCGACGTGGTCGTCGAGGCCGGGCAGCCCGCCGCGGTAGGTGCCGTGCACGGTGACGTGCACGGCGGCCCGGTCGCCGGCGCTGAACAGGTCGTCGACGACGACCTCGCGCGCGTCGACCAGCTCGCCGCGCTCGCGCCCGTCGTCGAGCACGACGTCGCCGACCGGCGGGGCGCCCTGCGCGGCCCACGCCGCGGCGACGGCCTCGACGTCCGCGTCGGGCGCCCGGGCCGCGGTGTCCCAGGGTGCCGGGGCCGGCGACGGCACCGGGTCGGGCACGCCGTCGGCGAGCTGGCGGCGGCGGGCGAGGTAGTCCTGCTCCACGCGGTTGGCCGTCAGGCGCGTCCCGTTCCAGGCGTAGAGGCCGAGCCCGCGCCACGACGCGACCGCGCCAGCGTGGCGCACGGACGCCCCGTGCTCGCTGAACAGCAGGGCCAGCCGGTCGCCGTTGCTGACGACGTCGTGGACGGTCAGCCCCAGGCCCGGGAACTGCTCGAGCTGGCGGCGCGTCGCGGGCTTGTAGACCTCGTCGCGCCCGGCGAGCACGTGCGGGCCCATGCGGAGGACGTAGTCCGGCTCCATGATCTCGTCGCAGACCGCGAGGTCGTGGGAGTTGGTGTAGTCGACGACGTAGCGGCGCATCAGCGCGACGAAGGCGTCCATCAGTGCCCCTCGAACCGCGGCGGGCGCTTCTCGGTGAACGCCGCGATGCCCTCGGCGGTGTCGGCGGTGTCCTGCAGCATGGTCACCGCCTCGAGCGAGTAGCCGGTCTCGCCGCGGTCGACCCCGCGGTTGATCATCGTCTTGCCGACGCGCACGGCCAGCGGCGCGCTGCGGGCGATGCGCTCGCCCACGGCGACGGCCTCGTCCAGCAGGCGGTCGTGCGGCACGACGCGCTGCACCAGCCCGGCGCGCTCGGCGGTGGCGGCGTCGAGGCGCTCGCCGGCGAGCACCATCCACTTCGTCCAGTGCCGGCCCATCACCGCGGGCCCGCGCAGCACCCCGAAGCCGGGCACGAGCCCGATGGCGCTCTCGGGCATCGCGAACACCGCGCGGTCCGAGGCGATCACCAGGTCGCAGGCCAGGGCAAGCTCGCACCCGCCGCCGAACGCGAAGCCGTTGACGGCGGCGATCACCGGCAGCGGCGACTCCTCCAGCGCGGCGAACGTGCGCAGGCAGTCGGCCTGGAACGCCCGCTTGGCCGCGGTGCCGTCGAGCTCGCCGAACCCCGCGATGTCCCCGCCGGCCGAGAACGCCTTGTCGCCGGCGCCGGTGAGCACCACCGCCCGCGTCGTGCCCGACGCCTCGAGGCGCGCGAGCGCGTCGCGCATCTGGGGCCAGAACGCGGTGGTCAGCGCGTTGTGCTTCTCGGGCCGGTCGAGGTGGACGACCGCGACCGGGCCGTCGTCCTTGACCGTGATCTCCGTGTACTCGCTCACCGTCTGCCCCCCGTGCGGCCCGGCCGCTCCCCCCACGCGATGTCGATGCTGGTGGCGACGACGTGGCGCGTCGCGGCGGGAGCGATGACGTCGTCGAGCGAGAGGTGCGCGGCGGCCTCCCACGGCTCGGACTCGGCGACCCACTCGGCGGTGAGCTCCGCGGCGCGGGCGTCCCGCGCCGCCGGGCCCTCGGTCTCGAGCAGGTGGTCGAGCGCGCGGCGGTGCACCGTGCGGATGCCGGTCTCGGGCGCCATGAACCCCATCTCGGCTCCTGGCCACGCGTAGAGGAAGTCCGGGCGCGTGGGGCGCCCGCCCATGGCGAAGTGCCCGCCCCCGTAGGCCTTGCGCACCACCACGCCGACCCGCGGCACCGACGCCCGCGCGATCCGCGCGACCGTGCGCTCGTAGGCGTGCAGGATGCCCGAGCGCTCGGCCTGGCTGCCGATCATCAGCCCGGGCACGTCGTGCAGGAACACCAGCGGCAGCCCGAAGGTGTCGCAGAGGTCGACGAAGTCGTGCTCCTTGGCCAGCGACTCCGGGTCGAGCGCGCCGGCGCGCACGAGCGGCTGGTTGGCCACGATGCCCATCGGGGCGCCCTCGATGCGCGCCAGCGCGCACAGCAGGCTCGGCCCCCACCCGTCGGCCCAGGGCAGCACCGACTCCGCGTCGGCGACCGCGGCGACCACCTCGCGCATGTCGTAGCCCGCGCGGGCGCCCGTGGGCACGACGTCGGCCAGCCCCGCGGGGTCGCGCGCGGGCGCGACCGGGGCGGCCACCGGCGCGGGCAGCGCGGCGTTCGAGGGCAGGTACGACAGGAACGCGCCGAGCGCGGCCAGCGCGTCGGCCTCGGTGTCGACGACGAGATGGGCGTTGCCCGCGGCCGTGGCGGCGTCGGGCCCGCCGAGCTCGTCGTCGGAGAGGCGCTCGCCGATCGCGGGCTCCACCACCGACGGCCCGGACAGCGCCACCGACGACCCGCGGGTCATGACCACGTAGTGCGCGGTGGCGGCGTGCAGCGCCGAGTCGCCGTAGCTCGGACCGAGGACGGCGGCGGCGCGCGGGACGGCCGGGGAGCCGTCGGTGGCGCCGAGGAAGCTCGTGAAGTCCAGCGGCAGGCCGGAGAACCGCCAGCCCATGACGTCGGGCATGCGCCCGCCGTCGGCGTCGCAGAGCAGCACGAGCGGGAACCCGCCGCGCTGCGCGTGCTCGATCAGCCGGCCCTGCTTGCGCATGCTGATCGGCGCCGTGGTGCCCGCGACCGCCGTCGCGTCGATGCCGATGACGCCGACCCGGCGCCCGTCGAGCGTCCCGAACCCCGTGACCACGGCGTCGCCCGGCACGGGCTTCTCGCGGCGGATCTCCGGCTCGGCCAGCGCGCCGATCTCGAACCAGCTGCCGGGGTCGACGAGCGTCGCCACCCGCTCGCGCACGGGCATCCGCCCGGACGCGCGGTGCCGCGCGACCGCGGCCTCGCCGCCCATCGCCTCGGCGGCCGCCCGCCGCCGGTCGAGCTCGGTCAGGGCCGAGTCCGCACCGGACCGGGACGGCTCGCCGGCCTCGTCCGGCTCGTCCGGCAGGCGGCCGTTGGCCCGCCCCCCGGCGTGCTCCACTGGCACCGTGCCTCCCGCGTGACGTGACGTGGCTCTCGGCGGCACCGTAATCTACCATCCGGCCGTTTGGTAGATGAGCAGCAGGAGGTCGCGATGCCGGGGCCCGTCCTCGTCGCCAACCGGGGTGAGGTGGCCGTGCGCATCGTGCGCGCGTGCCGCGAGCGCGGGCTGCGCTCGATCGCGATCCACACCGACCCCGACGCGGGGTCGCTGGTCACGCGCGTCGCCGACGTCACCGTGCCCGTGGCGTCGTACCTCGACGCCGGCGCGGTGGTGGCGGCGGCGCGGGAGCACGGAGCGTGGGCGGTGCACCCCGGCTACGGCCTGCTCGCCGAGGACGCGGGGTTCGCCCGGGCCGTGACCGACGCTGGCCTGGTGTTCGTGGGGCCGCCGGCCGACGTGGTCGCCGCGATGGGCGACAAGGTCCGCGCGCGGGCGCTGGCCCGGGCGTCCGGCGTGCCGGTGCTGGACGGCACCGACGCGCCCGTCGACGCCGCGTCCGCGCGCGCGGAGGCGGCGCGGATCGGCTTCCCGCTGCTCGTCAAGGCCGCGCACGGCGGCGGCGGGCGGGGCATGCGCGTCGTCGCCGGCGTGGACGAGCGCGAGGGCGCGCTGGCCGCGGCCGGCCGGGAGGCCGCGGCCGCCTTCGGGCGCGGCGAGGTCTTCCTCGAGCGCCACGTCGCCCGCGCCCGCCACGTCGAGGTGCAGGTCCTCGCCGACGACCACGGCGCGGTCGCCGTGCTCGGCGACCGCGACTGCACGGTGCAGCGGCGCCACCAGAAGCTGCTCGAGGAGGCCCCGGCGCCCGACCTGCCCGACGCCGTGCGCGCGCAGCTGCACGACGCGTCGCGGCGGCTCGCGACGGCCGTCGGGTACCGAGGCGCGGGCACCGTCGAGTTCCTGCTCGACCGCGAGACCGGCAGGCCGGCGTTCCTCGAGATGAACACGCGCCTGCAGGTGGAGCACGGCGTCACCGAGCTCGTCACCGGCGTCGACCTCGTCGTCGCGCAGCTCCGCCTGGCTGCCGGGGAGGCGCTGGCCGCCGTCCTCGGCGACGCGACCGTGCGCGGCCACGCCGTGCAGGCCCGGATCGCCGCCGAGGACCCCGCCGCGGACTTCCGGCCCGCGCCCGGGCAGGTCACCGCGCTCACCCCGCCGACGGGGCCGTGGGTGCGCGCCGACCTCGGCGTCGAGGCCGGCGACACCGTCCCGGGCGCCTACGACTCCCTGCTCGGCAAGGTCCTGGCCTGGGGCCCGGACCGGGCGACGGCCGTGGCGCGCCTGACGGGCGCGCTCGACGACCTGGTCGTCGGCGGCGTCCCCACCACCGCGTCCTACCTGCGCGCCGTGCTCGACCGGCCCGCCTTCGCCGCCGTCGAGCACGACACCTTCAGCGTCGAGCGGGACTGGCCGCCCGCGAGGCAGCCCGCCCCGGCGCCGGCGGGCGCCCCGGCGTCCCGCACCGTCCGCCTGGGCACCGACCGGGGCCCGCTGACGCTGCGCGTCCCGCGCCACCGCGACACCGGATCAGCGCGCCACGAGCAGACGGTCGCCGCCGCGGTGGGCCCGGCGAGCGGCCCCGCGGAGGGCGGCGACCCCGTCGCGCCGATGGACGCCACGGTCGTCGAGGTCGTCGTCGCGGCCGGGCAGGAGGTCGCCGCGGGTGCGGTCCTCGTGGTGCTGGAGGCGATGAAGATGGAGATGCCGGTGCGGGCGACGCAGGCCGCCCGCGTCGACGCCGTGCACGTCGCGCCGGGCGACCGCGTGACGGCCGGCAGCGCGCTGGTGGTCATGTCCTGAGCAGCGCTCAGGCGCCGACGACCGCCTCGCGGGCGGCGAGCGCCTCGGTGGTGGCCACGCCGTGCACGGCCATCGCCGCGAGCTGCACGCCGATCTCCTCCGGGGTGGAGGGGCCGTCGGGGCGGAACCAGCGGTAGACCCAGTTGGTGGACCCGAGGATCGACAGGCCCGCGACGCGCGGGTCGACGCCGTCGCGGACGAGTCCCTCGCGCCGCGCCTCGGCCACGAGGTCGCGGAACACGCCCTGGTAGGCGTGGCCGGAGCCGAGGATCGCCTCGCGCCGGGGCGTCGGCAGCGAGGCCAGCTCGTGCAGGAACACCGCCGTCGGGACGAGGTTGCGGCAGGCGTGCTCGACGTGGGCGCGGATGGTGCGCTCGAGGCGGTCGAGCGGGTCGCCCGGGCCCGCCGCGGCGGAGGAGACGACCGCGAACCCCTCCCGGTGCACCTCGCTGATCACCTCGAAGAGCAGGTCCTCCTTGGACTGGATGTAGTAGTAGAGGCTGCCCTTGAGCATGCCGAGGCGGTCGGCGATGTCCTGCAGGGACGCCCCGTCGTAGCCCTTCTCGTAGAACACCTGGGTCGCCACCTCGAGCAGCTGCGCCCAGCGCTCCTCCCGGGGCTTGCGCTCCCCGGCGGTGCGGCGCTCGCTGCGCCCCGCCGGCCGGCGGTCCTGTGCCATGCTCTGCTCCCGGGTGGTGCGGATCCGACCACCATACGGTCGGTAGGTGACGCCTGGTCGGCTCACCCCGCCGTCAGGTGACGTGACATCCGCGGCGCCTCGGTGACGCCCCGCGCCGCGAGGTCGGCGGCGACCCGCTCCCGCAGCGCCCCCTTCTGGATCTTCGTGCCGGACATCGGCCACTCCTCGACGAACTCCAGGTAGCGCGGCGCCTTGTACGTCGCGAGCGCGGCCAGGCAGTGCTCGACGAGCTCGCGCCCGAGCACGTCGCGGTCGGCGTCGCGGAAGGCCGGCGTCAGCTCGACGTAGGCCGCCGCCACCTCGCCGAGCCGCGCGTCGGGCGCCGCGACCACCGCGACCACCCCGACGGCCGGGTGCTCGGCCAGCCGGCCCTCGACCTCCGCGGCGGCGACGTTCTCGCCCCCGACCTTGAGCATGTCCTTGAGCCGGCTGACGAACGTGAACCGCCCGGCGGCGTCGCGGCGCACGAGGTCGCCGGTGTGGAACCAGCCCTCGGCGTCGATGCGCTCGGCCGTCGTCGCCGGGTCGCGGTGGTAGTACGCCATGCGCGAGACGCCGCGGTGCAGGAACTCGCCGACCTCCCCCGGGCCGCACTCCCGGCCGGTCTCCGGGTCGCGGACCGTCGCCTCCATGTCCCGCAGCGGCACGCCGCTCGTGCCCGCGCGGGCCTCGGGCGGGTCGTCGACCGAGCCGACGCAGCAGAAGCCCGCGGACTCGGTGCCGCCCAGGCACGAGATCTGGGTCGAGCCCGGCATCCGCGCCTGCATGGCCGCCATCCGCTCGGCCGGCCCCACGTTGATGACCGTCCGCAGCTCGGGCACGCGCGCGGGGTCGTAGTCGGGGTGGTCGAGCACCGGCAGCCAGATCGTGTCGAACGCCGGGAACGCGACGGTGGCCCGCTCGTCGACGAGCTGGCGCCACGCCCGGTCCGGGGTGAACGTCCCGACGTGCGCGAGCGTGCAGCCCGCGGCGAGCGAGCCCATCAGCAGGTCGATCCCGCCGCAGTGGTGCAGCGGCAGCGGCGTCCAGAAGCGGTCGTCGGGGGTCAGCCGCAGCCGCTCGACGAGGTTCTCGCCCAGCGCGGCGTACGCGCCGTGGGTGTGCACGCAGCCGCGCGGCCGCGACGTCGTGCCCGACGTGTAGAGCAGGATCATCGGGTCGTCGGGGACGACGTCGACGGCCGGCGCCCCGCCCGCGGGGTCGGCCACCTCGGCCGGCGTCACCGCGCCCGGGCCCGCCAGGGCGAGCAGCTCGGCCGACGCGACGACGACGCGCGGGTCCGCGTCGCCGCGCAGCCACGCGACCTCGTCCGCGGTGCCGCGCGGGTTCACCGGGGTCGGGATCGCACCCAGCAGCGTCGCCCCGACGGTCCCGGCCACGGCGTCGAGCCCGCCGGGCAGCACGAGCAGCACCCGGTCACCCCGGCGCACGCCCCGGGCGGCGAGCCCGGCCGCCCAGGCGCGCGCGGCGTCCCGGACGTCGGGCCAGCTCCCGCGCTCGTCGGGGAACGCCACCCCGCGCGCGGGCGAGCGGGCCACGGCGTCGTCGAGCAGCTCCGGCAGCGTGCGCAGCACGCGCGTGCTCACGCCTCGAACCCCTCCATCTGCGGCGCGGTCAGCGGCGAGATCACGCGGCTGGCGATCTTCCAGCCGTCCGCCGTGCGCCGGTAGGTGTCGACGTTCAGCGCGGCGGCCCGGATCGACGCGCCGCCCGTCGTCGTCCCCTCGGCCAGCACGTAGTTGGTGCCGTGCGCGTGGTCGTCGTCGTCGAACTCGACGACGTGGTTGGTGATGACGTGGAACTGCTCGGCCATCGACCCGGCGTCGCGCTCGAAGAAGGCGAGCACCTGCTCGCGGCCCTCGTAGCGCTCCAGCCCGACGCCCGTCGCGTCCCACACCGCGTCGTCGGTGTAGGCCGAGAGGGCCTCCTTGGGGTCGAAGCGGTCGAGGCCCCGGGCGTAGAGGTGGGTGGCCTGGACGATCTCGGCGCGGTCCTCGGCGGTCGGCATCCTGCGACTCCTCAGTCGTAGACGATCACGCCACGCACGTTCTTGCCGTCGTGCATGTCGCGGAAGGCCTGGTTGATGTCGTCGAGCGAGTACGTGCGCGTGATCAGCTCGTCGAGCTTGAGCTCGCCGCGCAGGTAGAGGTCGGCGAGCAGCGGCACGTCGGTGCGGCTGGTCGTGGTGCCGTAGAGCGAGCCCTGCAGGCGCTTGCCGGACATGGCGAAGGTGAACAGGTCGAACGGGACGTCCCGCTGCAGCACGGGGGCGGCGCCGGTCAGCACCATGACCCCGCCGCGGCGGGTCATCTCCTGGGCCGGGTTCATGAGGTCGCCGGTGACCACGCCGACGGTGATGATCACGCGGTCGGCGCCCTGGCCGTTCGTCAGCGACTCGACGACCTGCGCAGCCTCGTCGTAGTCCTTCGCCACGTGGGTGGCGCCGAACTCGACCGCCTTCTCGCGCTTGAACGGCGCCGGGTCCACGGCGACGACGTTCCGCGCGCCCTTGTGCCGCGCGCCCTGCACCGCGTTCATCCCGACCCCGCCGGTGCCGACCACCACGACCGTGTCGCCGAGCTCGATCTCCGCGGCGTACACCGACGACCCCCAGCCGGTCGGCACGCCGCAGCCGATGAGCGCGGCCTTGTCCAGCGGCATGTCCGCGGGGATGGGGATCACTGCGTCCAGCGGCGCGACGACGTAGGGCGCGAAGGTCCCGAGGTAGGACATGCAGCCCACGCCGCGGCCCTGCGCGTGCACGCGGTGCGTGCCGTCGGGCGCGACGCCCGCGAGCACGCCGGCGCCGAGCTCGCACATGTTCGACCGGCCCTTGACGCACATGCGGCAGCGCCCGCACGCCGGCAGGAACGAAAGGACGACGTGGTCGCCGGGCTTCACCGCCGTGACGCCCGGCCCGATCTCCTCCACCACGCCCGCGCCCTCGTGCCCGCCGAGCACCGGCGACCACGGCAGCGGGATGTCGCCGGTGTCGAGGTGGTCGTCGGAGTGGCACACGCCCGACGCGGCCAGCTTGATCAGCGCCTCGTTCTCCTTGGGCGGGTCGAGCTCGATCTCCTCGACGCTCCAGCCCGAGCGCGTGCCGGGCTCCCAGAGCAGCGCTCCGCGGGTCTTCACGATGCCCTCCAGGGGGTCACTTGATCGCGGCGCCGGCGTCGACGGGCAGCGTCGCACCGGTGATGTAGCGGGCCTCGTCGGAGAGCAGGAACAGCACGGCGTTGGCGACGTCGACCGACTCGATCCACGGGATCTCGAGCGCGTTCAGCGACGTGAAGCCGGGGATCGCCTTCTCCTGCGTCGGCTCCGGGTCGCCCGGGGCGAACATCCCCCACGTCCCCGGGTTCTGGATCATGTGCGTGTCGACGTTCGTCGGGTGCACGGTGTTGACGCGCACGCGGTGGGGCGCCAGCTCGTTGGCGAGGTTGCGCATCAGCCCGACGACGCCGTGCTTGGCCGACACGTAGTGGCCGACCTGCTGGATGCCCTTGAACCCGCCGATCGAGCTGGTGAACACCATCGCGCCGCCCCCGCGGTCGATGAGCCGCGGGATCGCCGCCTTGGCGGTGTGCCAGACGCCGGTCAGGTTGACGTCGATCATGTCCTGCCAGGTGGCCTCGTCGAGCTCCCAGGCGCGCCCGTAGCTCGCGATGCCGGCGTTGGCCACGACGCCGTCCAGCCCGCCCAGCTCCGCGACGCCCTCGGCCACCGCGGCGTCGAGCGCGGCCTGGTCGCGCACGTCGGCGACGCGGGCGACCACGCGCCGGTCGTGCTTCTCGACCTCCGCGACCGTCTGGTCGAGGTCCTCCCGCGTCGCCGGCGGGTACTTCCCGACGACGGTGTCGATGCCGTCGCAGAGGTCGACCGCGACGACGTCGGCGCCCTCCTGCGCGAGGCGCACCGCGTGCGCCCGCCCCTGCCCCCGGGCCGCCCCGGTGACGAGCACGACCTTGCCCTGCATGCGTCCCGCCACGGTGTGCTCCTTCAGACCGAGCGCCCGCGCTCGCCCCAGTACGGGGCGCGCAGGTCGCGCTTGAGGATCTTGCCGGTGGGCGCCTTGGGCAGTTCGGGGACGAACTCCACCGACCGCGGCTTCTGGTACGACGCGAGGTGCGCGCGGGCCGTCTCGACGATGTCGGCCTCGGTCGCGGTCGTGCCCGGCTTGAGCACCACGAACGCCTTGACGCTCTCGCCCCACTCGTCGTCGGGCACGCCGATCACCGCGCACTCGAGCACCGACGGGTGGTGGTTGACGGCCTCCTCGACCTGGACCGAGTAGATGTTCTCGCCGCCCGAGATGATCATGTCCTTGGCGCGGTCGACGATGAACACGTAGCGGTCGGCGTCCCACGTCGCGAGGTCGCCGGTCCACATCCAGCCGTCGCGCAGGGTGTCGGCGGTGAGGTCCGGGCGGTTCCAGTAGCCCGCCATGTTGGCCTCGGAGCGCACGACGATCTGCCCGACCGTCGCCCCGTCCGTCGGGACCGGGCGGCCGTCGACGTCGACGATGCGCACCGACGTCACGAACCCCTCGCGCCCGCACGACTGCAGCCGCTCGGGGTGGATCCCGTTGACCGCGGCGTGGTGGTCCTCCTGGGAGAGGAAGCACATCGTCGTGCCCTCGGTCTGCCCGTAGCCCTGGATGAGCGTGCACGGGAAGGCCTGCAGCGCGTTCTTCACCACCGCCGAGGGCATCGGCCCGCCGCCGTACTGGATGTTGCGCAGGCTCGCGATGTCGTAGCCGTCGAACCCGGGCACGGCCATCATCCAGTTGAGCATCGTGGTGATGCCGAGGAACGCCGAGACGCGCTCGGCCTCGATGATCTCCAGCGACCGCTTCGCCTCGAAGTTCATGAGCACCAGCGGGCAGCCGTGGCGCAGGTAGTTCATCGAGAGCACCACCGGGATGTGGTACATCTGCCCGGTCAGCATGTAGACGTCGGTCGGGACGATGCGCTCGGCGACGGTCTGGTTGAGCATCCCGAACGACGCGCTGCGGTGGGTGTGCAGCGCGCCCTTCGAGGCCCCGGTCGTGCCGCCGGTGTAGAGGATGAAGAACGGGTCGTCGTCGCCGACGCTCGCCGAGTCCGTCGGCTCGTCGGTCGGGGACGCGGCCAGCAGGTCCTCGTAGGAGCCGTCGCCGCCCTCGCCGTACGCGAGCCAGTGGTCGACGTCCACCTGCGTCGCGAGCTCGCGGCCCAGCTCGGCCCACTCGCCGGCCACGACGATCGCGCGCGGCGCGCCGTCGGCGACGATCCGCGCCAGCTCGCCGACCCCCAGCCGCCAGTTCAGCGGCTGCACGACGAGCCCGGCCCGCCCGGCGGCGAAGTAGATCTCCTGGAACTCCGTGGAGTTCTTGGCGAGCACCGCGACGCGGTCGCCGCGCTGCAGGGCCAGACCGTCCGGGCGGGCGCCGCGCAGGCCGTTCGCCAGCCGGCGGACGCGCTCGTCGAGCTCGGCCCAGCTGGTGCGGCGCCCGGTGGTGGTGTCCACGACGGCGTCCCCGCGCGGGGTCAGCGCCGCCCACTTCTCGGGGATGCGACCGACGTTGACCATCAGTACGGCAGGTCGAGGTAGACGTAGCGGTCGGCGATGAGCCAGGTCCCGTCGCGGTGGACGAGCTGGTCGCGGTACCAGCCGCTGGAGAGCACCCGGATCGCGCCGTTCTCGATCGAGAGCAGCGTCAGGTTGGTGACGGCGACCGCCTCGTCGTCGCTCTCCTTCTCGAACCACAGGTTCGACAGGTTGTGCCGGCGCTGGTCGGTCTGCGCGGCCATCGAGTCGGCGTGCAGCGCGCGGATCGCCGCCCGGCCCTCGAACGGGCCGACGAGGTCGCCGTCGCGGCCGATCCGCAGGCTCATCCGGGCGTCCTCGGTGAAGCAGGACGCGATGAGGTCCGGATCGGCCTCGTCGTAGCCCCAGGACGCCTTGCCGAGGAGGTTCTCGATGTGGGGACGGACGGGCACGGTCTCCTCCTAGCTGGGCGTGAACTCGAGGGGCAGACGACCCGGGGCGCGCGTGAACACCCCGGTCTCGGGCGGCGCCTCACCACCGGCGAAGCGGATGTCGGTCATGGCGTCGAGCAGGTCGTTGACGCCGACCTCGATCTCGAACAGCGAGAGCAGGGCGCCGACGCAGAAGTGCCGGCCCAGGCAGAAGGCGAGGTGGTCGGCCGCGGCGGAGAACGCGCGGGAGTGGTCGAGGTCGGCGCGCAGGACGTCGAACGTGTCCGGCCGGTCGAACCGGCGGTCGTCGCGGTTGGCCGCGCCGATGAGGCAGGTGACCGTGCGCCCGGCCTCGACCACCCCGCCCGAGAGCTCCACGTCCTCCGACGGCTGGCGCATGATCATGTGGACGGGCGGCGACCAGCGCAGCGTCTCGGCGAACGCGGCGGGGATGAGGGCGCGGTCGTCGCGCACGGCCTCGAGCTGCTCGGGGTGCGCGACGAGGTCGGCCATGAGGCTCGTGATCGCCTTGTCCGTGGTCTCGCCGCCGGCGGTCAGCAGCAGGCTGCAGAACGCCTTGATCTCCTCGTCGGTCATCGACTCGCCGTCGATCTCGGCGGCGCAGAGCGTCGAGAGGAGGTCGTCGCCCGGGTGCTCGCGGCGCTCCCGGATGCGCGGGATCATGTAGGCCTCGAACTCGGCCTTCGTGCGCAGGCCGTCCGCCGCCACGGCCTCGTCGCCCGCGAGGTTCCCGAGGAACCCCATGATCGACGTGTACCAGCCGTGGAACCGGTCGTGGTCCTCGCGCGGCAGGCCGAGCATGTCGACGATGACGTTGATCGGGAACCGCGTCGCGTAGGCGTCCACGAGGTCGACCTGCCCGTCGGCGCGGAAGGCGTCGATGAGCTCGCGCGAGTTCCGCCGGATCGTCGGCCCGAACTGCTCCTGCAGCGCCTTCCCGCGGAAGGCGGGCGCCACGAGCGCGCGGTGCGTGGAGTGCTCGCGGCCCTCCATCTGCAGGATCGTGCGTCCGTGCACGGGCTCGAGCTGCCAGGCGTAGTTCTCGCTCGTGAAGACCGGGTCCTTGAACGCCCGCTGCACGTCGTCGTAGCGGGAGATGACGTAGGTCTGCATGGCGTCGTGCCACACCAGCGGGAACTCGTCGCGCAGCAGCCGGTACGCCGCGTAGGGGTCGCGGGCGAACTCCGGCGACAGGATGTCCGGCGGTTCGAGCCGTGCGAGTCGAGCCGTCATGGGTCCCCCGACCTGGGCAGACGTCAGCGTCCGCGTACCTACCGATCGTTTGGTACGCGGGGGGAGACTAGCATCACAGCACCGCGGGTCAAGGCCGCTCGCAGCCGCGCCCGCCTCGCCCGCGCCTCGCCCCCGCTCAGTGATCACCAGGTCGAAAGGCACCTCGGGAGGCCCTCTCCGGGTGCGTTTCGACCTGGTGATCACGACGAGGGGACCGCGAGCTCGCGGGCACGACGCGCGAGCGCGATCCGCAGGCGGAGCAGGAAGCCCCACGGGTCGACGAACAGGTCGTGGGCGGTGATCGGGAGGACCAGCCAGCCCGCGGCCGCGAGCTCGGTGGAGCGCACGGCGTCGCGTCGCCACTGCGCCTTGTCGACCCGGTGGTGGTCGCCCTGGTACTCGAGGGCGGTCCGCAGCCCGCGCCACCCGAGGTCGACGCGCCCGACGAAACGGCCGCCGTCGTCGCACACGACGAGCTGGGGTATCGGCTCCGGGATGCCGTCCGCGCCGCGGAGAAGCAGGCGCGTGCGCGTCTCCGGCGGCGATTCGGCCCGGGCGTCGGCGTCCCCCACGACGGCCACGAGCCGCCGGCGGCCGCGCGGGTTGTCGCGCCGGACGGGGACGTCGAGCAGCTCGGCCGGGCCGAAGCCGAACGCGTGGGCCAGCGCGTCCACCGCGATGACGCCCTCGACGTGCGGGCCCCGCGACCCGAGGTCGAGCGCGGTCCGCAGGGGCGAGGTCACCGGGACCCCGTCGACGAGCTCGACCTCGTGCTCACCGAGCACGTCCTGGCGCAGCACCTTCCCCGCACGGGCGCGCCGCAGGTGTCGCGGACCGACGACGAGCTCGATCGGGCGTTCGCCCCCCGGCACCGCGTCGACCCCGTACACGACGACCGCCGACCACCCCCCGACGACGGCGCCGGGCAACTCGAGCGCGGCGGCCACGATCCGCATGCGGTCGTCGACCGTCGCGCTCGCCGCCACGCACGTGTCGCGGCCCAGCTCGCGGAAGCCGGGGCCGCGAAGACGGCGCCGCGTGGTCAGGCCCGCCGCGATCGCGCGCGAGCCGCGGAAGGGTTCGTCGAGGTCCACACGGTGTTGGAGTGTCGCGGGCCTCGTGCGGTTCCCTCGTCACCCCGCAGCCGTGATCAGCAGTCCGAAAAGCACCTCCCGTACCCCTGCAGAGGTGCTTTTCGACCTGCTGATCATGGGGCCGGGAGGGGGTCGGAGCGCGCTCAGGCCCGGAGGGGGGCGATGACCTGCTCGGCGAAGCGGAGCACCGGGTCCGTCGACGGCGGGTTGCCGAAGTCCATGACGAAGTGGTCGACGCCCACGTCGCGCTTCGCCGCGAGCTCGGAGACCAGACGCTCGGAGTCCTCGTCGGTCTCGGGCAGCGCGCGCTCGAGGGTCACCGACACCTCGATCGCGTCGGGGTCGCGGCCGGCCTCCTCGGCGGAGCGGCGCACGATGTCGCGGCGGCGGGTGAAGTCGTCCGCCTCGCCCTTGAACGGGCCGTTCCACATGTCCGCCAGCCGCCCGACCATCGGCAGGCCGATCTTCTCGCCGGCCGCGCCGATGCAGACGCGCGGCGGCGGGTCGGTCAGCGGCGGGGCCGCGGCGCCGTCGATGCGGTAGTGGCGGCCCTCGAACGACGGGTCGGCCTCGGTCCACATCCGCCGGCAGATCGTGATCGCCTCCTCGAGCTGGGCGAAGCGCACCGACGGCCGCGGGAAGTCGTAGCCGTAGGCCTCGTACTCGGGCTCGCGCCAGCCGGCGCCGATGCCCAGCACGAACCGTCCGCCGGAGAGGTACTGCAGCGTCGCGGCCATCTTCGCCAGCAGCGGCGGGTGACGGTAGCCGACGCCGAGCACGTGGTGGCAGAGGTCGACGCCCTCGTGCCGGGCCGCGAGCCAGGTCAGCGTCGTCCACGCCTCGAGGAACGGGTCGGTCTTCTGGTCGAAGCCGTAGAAGTGGTCGGCGATCCAGAGCGAGTCGAAGTGCGGCAGCGCCGTGGGGAGGATCGCGGTGTCCTGGTCGGCGGCGATGGGGCGGTGGTCGCTGAAGCGGTTCCCGATCACCGGGGAGAGCCAGCCGAACTTGGGGGTGGTCGCCACGACGGCATCATCCCCGACCGCTTGACCGCGGGCACGGCCGCTTGCCACGCTCTCGAACGGTCGTTTGGTAGACGGGAGGCCGGGGTGGCGAAGTACGACGTCGTGGTCATCGGGGCCGGCGCGGCGGGGCTCACGGCAGCGTCGCTGCTCGCCGTCGAGGGCAAGAGCGTCTGCCTGCTCGAACGCTCCCCCCACCTCGGCGGGCGGGGCATGGCCGTGCCCGACGAGGGGTTCACGGTCAACGTCGGCGGCCACCTCATCGAGGACCCGGGCTCCGGGCTGACCAAGGTCTTCGAGCACGTCGGCAAGACGCTGCAGCACGGCGAGGTCTCCGCCGAGATGCCCGTGTGGGACCACGAGAAGGGCCGCTGGGGCTCGATCCGCGACCGCTACTCGGGCAGCAAGGGCGAGCTCAAGAAGGTCATCAAGGCCCTCCTGAACACGGAGTGGGACGAGCTCGACCGGTGGGACGACCGGCCGCTGCGGCAGTGGCTCCACCAGCACACCGACGACCAGGGCGTCGTCGACCTCTTCGAGTTCATCACCGTCCTCGAGTGCATGACCGACCACTGGTGGGACCACTCCGCCAGCGACAACCTCTTCGTGCGCAAGATGCACTTCGCCGAGCGCGGCACCGCCGCCTACTCGTGCTGGCCCGGCCAGGGCTGGGACGGCATGTGGGCCGACCTCGCCGACGCGTTCACGGCGGCCGGCGGCGATCTCAGACTCAGCACCCCCGTCGAGCGCGTCGTCGTCGAGGACGGCGTGACGAAGGGCGTCGCCATCGCGCGCCAGCCGCGCGTGCTGCCCAACGAGTTCTTCGAGGAGGAGATCCTCGAGGCCGACCACGTCATCTGCACGCTGCCGGTCTGGCACGTGCTGAACGTCGTCGACGAGTCCGACCTGCCCGACTGGTACGCCGAGCAGATCAAGTTCCTCGCCCAGGACAAGTTCCGCATCGCCTGGATCGGGCTCTACCTCGCCACCGAGGAGCCCGTGCACCAGATCGACCCGCGCGAGCTCTCCACCTGGCTCAAGACCCCGAACACCGAGCTGTCGGGCTTCATGTTCAACCAGACGGCGATGGACCCGACGTGCTCGCCGGAGGGCACGCAGCTGCACGTCATGGGCGGCATCTTCCCCGGCGAGAAGGGGCGCGACCGGGCCTGGCTGCGCCGCCAGACCGAGCAGTTCGAGGCCGACGTCGCGCAGATGTGGCCCGGGTTCGCGAAGACCGTCTGGCGCCGTCGCCACCTCGTGTTCGAGCCGAGCTTCGGCGTGATCCAGAAGCCCGGGCTGGTCGGCGCCTACCGGCCGCACTGGAACCCGCCGCGCCCCGAGGGCCTGTGGTTCGCCGGCGAGACGTTCCGCAGCCGCGGCATCGGCACCGACCGGGCCGCCCGCGCCGCCCTGACCGTCGTCGAGGAGTACCTCGGCCGGCGGCTCGCGACGTTCGGCGACGGGTGGCGCTACTGATGGCGCCCCCGATCGAGCTGGGCGTTCCCGGTCAGATCATGCCGCCGGCGTCCGCGGCGGTGAAGTTCGCGCAGCGCAGCGAGGCCGAGGGGTTCGACGCCGTCTGGTGGCCCGACCACCTCATGGGCTGGCACCCCGACTCGATGTGGACCCCCGACCTCACCCCGCTCGCCGAGCACCAGCCCAACCCGCACGTCTACTTCGACCCCGCCGTGATGATGGGCGTCGTCGGGGCCGCGACCGAGCGCATCCGCGTCGGGGTCTGCGTCACCGACCTCATCCGCCGCCACCCCGCGATGGCCGCGCAGACCGCGCTCACCCTCGACCACGTGACCCAGGGCCGCGCGATCATCGGCCTGGGCAGCGGCGAGCAGCTCAACGCGACGCCCTACGGCATGCCGTTCGACCGCCCGGTGGCGCGGCTCGAGGAGGGCATCGACGTGATGCGCCTGCTCATGACCGCCGACGGCCCCGTCGACCACGACGGCCGCTTCCACCACCTCGACAAGGCGGTCCTCGGCCTGCAGCCCTACGGCGCGCGGCCGCCCGAGATCTGGGCCGCCGCCCACGGCCCCCGGATGCTGCGCCTCACCGGCCGCAAGGCCGACGGCTGGCTGCCCACCAAGCTCGGCCCCGCCGAGTACGGCGACGCGCTGACGACGATCCGGCAGGCCGCCGACCAGGAGGGACGCGACCCGGACGCGATCACCCCGGGCATGCTCGGCTACGTCCTCATGGGTCCCGACGCCGAGACCGTGCAGCGCCTGACCGAGGCCCCGCTGGTGCGCGCGCTCTGCGTGCTGCTGCCGGCGCAGGTGTTCCGCGACCTCGGTGTCGAGGGCCCGTATCCGGACGGCAGCGGGTTCCACGACTTCATCCCCACCGCCATCGACCGCGCCGAGTCGCTGCGGATCATCGACGCGATCCCGCCCGCGGTCGTGCGCCACTACGCGTTCTGCGGCACGCCCGACGAGGTCGCCGAGCAGGTCGAGGAGTACGCCGCGCAGGGCCTGCGCCACCTCGTCATGTGGAACATCACCGCGTTCGGCGACCCGTCGCTCGCGCGCTGGTCGTTCGGCGCGATGTCGGAGCTGCGGAAGCGGCTCGCGTCGTGACCCCGGACCCGGTCGAGCGCTACTTCGCCGCGGTCAACGCCGAGGACTGGGCCGCGATCCGCGACGTCTTCGCCCCCGACGCCGAGCTGCGCACCGTCGGCGCCCCGACGCGCCGCGGCGTCGACGAGATCGCCGCGCACTTCCCGGCGGTCCTCGCCGCGCTGCCCGTGCACCACGACGAGCCGACGCGCGTCGTCGCCGCGGGCACCGTCGTCACCGTCGAGATCCGGTTCGAGGGCCGGACGGCGGCCGGCGCGCCCGTCGCGTTCGACGCCGTCGACGTCTTCGACCTCACCCCGGACGGGACGGCGATCGCGAAGCTCTCCACCTGGTACGACACGGCCGCGGTCGCGCGCATGGTCCGATGACGATCCTGCGCGGCCTGGGCGTCACGCTGCCCGTCGACGAGGGCCTGTCGGCCGGGCAGTACCTCGACCTCGCCCGGCTGGCCGAGGACGCCGGCTGCACCGACGTGCTCGTCGGCGAGGTCGCGGGCCCCGAGGTCTTCGCGATGCTCGGCATGATCGCCGCGTCGACCCGCCGCATCCGGCTCGGCAGCGGGATCGTCGGCGTCTACCCGCGCACCGCCGTGACCACCGCGCTGGGCTTCACGACGCTCGCCTCGCTCGCCCCGGGCCGCGTGCTCGCCGGGCTCGGCGCGTCCAGCCCGATCATCGTCGAGCAGTGGCACGGCCTCGGGTTCGACGCGCCCCGCGCCCGCCTCGAGGAGTACGTGGCCGCGCTGCGGACCGTCTTCCGCGGGGAGCGCACTGCCCTCGACGGCGCGCACGTGCGCTCGCACGGCTTCCGCGCGGCGATGGCGCCCGTCGACGTCCCGATCCTCGTCGCCGCGATGAACCCGCGGATGCTGCGGCTCGCCGGCGCGATCGCCGACGTCGCGTTCCTGACCTGGACGCCGCCCGACGAGTACGGCCCGAAGATCGCGCTGGTCCGCGAGGGCGCGCGGGCGGCCGGGCGGGACCCGGACGAGGTCGGGATCGCCGCGTCGTTCTGGGCCTACGCCGGGGACCGCGTCGACGAGGCCCGAGAGCGCCTGCGCCGCTTCGTGCTGCAGTACGCGATGGTGCCGACCCACCGGCCGTCGTTCCGCGGGAGCTTCGCCGGGCTCGACGAGGCCGTGGACGCGTGGGGGGCCGGTGACCGGCGGGCGGCGCTGCGGGCGGTCGACGACGACGCCGTCGCGGCGATGTGCGCGCTGGGCTCCGGCGACGACGTGGCCCGGCGGGTGGCGGCGCTCCGGGCGGCCGGGGTCGACCTGCCGGTCGCGCTGACGCCGGGCGCCGTGCCGGGCGACCCCGAGGGGCCCGCGCAGACCATCGAACGCCTGACGGTGGCGGAGGTGCACACGTGAGCGCGATGCCGGACCTGCCGCCCGACGTCGGCGTGCTGCGGATGGACCACGTCGCCGTGGCCGTCCGCGACCTGCGGGCGGGTGCCGCGCTGTTCGGCGGCGCGCTCGGCGGACGGTTCCTCTTCGGCGGCGACAGCGACGACCAGGGCATCCGCATCGCCCAGTTCGCCCTGCCCGGCGGGATGAAGATCGAGCTGATCACGCCGCTGCACGACGACGCCCCGGTCGCGCGGTTCCTGGCGCGCCGTGGGGAGGGCGTGCACCACCTCACGCTGCTCGTCGAGGACGTCGAGGTGGCCGTGGCGCGCCTGACCGGCCTCGACTACGAGGTCGTCGACGTGGACCTGGCCAGCAGGCACTGGCGCGAGGCGTTCGTCCGCCCGCGCACGGCGTTCGGCACCCTGCTGCAGCTCGCGGACACGACGATCCGCTGGGACGAGCCCGCCACCTCGGCCATCACCCTCGACGACGTGCTCGCCGGCCGGGTCGTGTTCAGCGACGACGAGCGCGCCGTGCTGCGCACCGACTGAGGCCTACTCCCAGGTCTGCCGGCGCTTGTACTGCGCCATGATCTCGGCCGGCAGCGGGCCGCTGGCCGGGACGGGCAGGCCCTTCTGGCGGGCCCACATCCGGGCCGACTCCACGAGGCCGTGGACGTTGCCCTGCCGCGGCGGCTCGTCGGCGTCGTGCCGCTCCCGCGGGATGGTCGGTTCGCGCTCCACGTCGGACATCGAGACACCTCCGATGGGCTCCGTCGCCCACCTCGAGGTTACCCACGTCACAGTCGGGCCCACACCCCGGACCGCTGGGTGGACCGGGACCCTGGTCGCACCGCCACCCGGTCGCGCACGATGAGGTCCATGGACGTCGCGGTGATCGGTGGCAGCGCGGGCGGGCTCGCGACGGCCCTCGTGCTGGCGCGGGCGGGGCACCGGGTGACCGTGCTCGAGCGCGAGGACCTCACCCCGGCGCCCGACCTCGAGACCGCGGCGGCGCACGCGGGGCGCCCGACCGCGCCGCAGATCGTGCAGCCGCACGTCTTCCTGCCCGGCACGCGCGCGCTCATGGAGCGCCTGCTGCCCGACGTGCTCGCCGCCTTCCGCGCGGCCGGGGCCCGGGACGCGCCGCTCACCTCGCAGATGCCGGCCTCGCTGACCGACCGCGACCCCGTCGACGGCGACGACGAGCTGCTGCCGGTCATGAGCCGCCGCGCGACCTACGACTGGGTGCTCGGGCGCATCGCCGCGGCCGAGCCCGGTGTGGAGATCCGCTCCGGCGTCACCGTCACGGGGCTGCTGGCCGACCCGGGTGAGCCGCCCCACGTGCGCGGGGTGCGCACCGACCACGGGGACGTCGACGCCGACCTCGTCGTGGACGCCGCCGGGCGTCGCACCGCGGTCGACCGCTGGCTCGACGGCATCGGCGCGGCCCGCAGCACCGTCGAGTCGGCGCCGTGCGGGCTGGCCTACATCAGCCGCCAGTACCGCATGCGCGAGGGCGCCCCGCTCCCCGGGCCGGACACCGCGCGCGTCGTCATGGGCCTCGACGAGTTCCTCATCGGCATCTGGGCCGGCGACAACCGCACCGCGCAGATCGTGCTCGCCCCGCTCGCGTCCGACCGGCGCTTCCGCACCGCGCACGAACCCGAGGTCTTCGAGCGGACCGTGCGCACCGTCCCCTACTACGCCGCGTGGCTCGACGTCCTCGACCCGATCTCCGACGTCGCGGTCATGGGCGGGCTGCACAACACGTTCCGCCGGCTCGTCGTCGACGGGCGCCCGGTCGCCACCGGCCTGCTCGCGGTCGGCGACGCCGTCTGCACGACGAACCCGACGTTCGGGCGCGGCATCGGGGTCGCGCTGCGCACCATCGGCGACCTCGCCGAGGTCCTCGCCGAGCACCCCGACGACCCGATGGCCGCGAGCCTCGCGATGGACCGCGCGGTCGTCGAGCACGTCCGGCCCTGGTACCTCGACCAGGCCACCTCCGACGCCGCCCGCCTCGCGGTCCTGCGGCACAGCGTGCTCGGCGAGCCCGCCCCGCCCCCGCCGTCCGGCGATGGCGAGCGGGTCTCGTTCGCGGAGCTGCGGCGGGCCTCGCTGGTCGACCCGCTCGCGTTCCGGGCGGTCACGCGGATCATGGGGATGGTCGGCGAGCCGGAGAAGCTCTACACCGACCCCGACGTCGTCGCCGCCACCCGCGCCGCCCTGGCCCGCGGCGGCGCGGCCATGGCCCAGCCCTCGCGCGCCGAGCTCGAGGCGGCCCTCACCTGACGGCCGGGGCCCGACGACCCACGAGCCCGATATGAGCCCACTGCGAGGATCACGGGGTGGACGTCGCGCTCGAGATCGGGCTGGTACTGCTGTTCGTGCTCGTCGGCGGCTTCTTCGCCGCGGCCGAGATCGCCCTGGTGTCCCTGCGCAGCGGCCAGGTCACCGCGCTGGCCGGGCGGGGACGGCGGGGCCGAGCGGTGGCCCGCCTGCGCGCCGACTCCAACCGCTTCCTGTCCGCGGTGCAGATCGGCGTGACGTTCACCGGCTTCTTCGCCTCCAGCTACGGCGGGGCCACGCTCGCGGGCCGCCTGCAGCCGGGGCTGACGGGGATCGGGCTGCCGGTGGCGCTCAGCGCGACGCTCGCCCTGGTGGTCGTCACCGCGCTCGTGTCGTACCTGTCGCTGGTGGCCGGCGAGCTCGTCCCCAAGCGGCTGGCGCTGCAGGAGCCCGAGCGGGTCTCGCTGGCGACGGCCCCGGCGCTCGACCGGCTCGCCTCGCTCACGCGGCCGCTGATCTGGCTGCTGTCGCGCTCGACGAACGCCGTGGTGCGCGTGCTGGGCGTCGACCCGAAGCACACCGAGGACGAGGTCAGCGTCGCCGAGCTGCGCGACATGGTGCGCACCACGAGCACGCTCACCGACGAGGAACGGCGCCTGCTCGACGACGCCTTCTCCGCCACCGACCGCCTGCTGTCCGAGGTGATGGTCCCGCGCACGGAGGTCGCGTTCCTGGCCGCCGACGACACCGTCGCCGACGCCGTCGCGGACGTCGGGGACCGCCCGCACTCCCGCTACCCGGTGATCGGCGAGTCGGCCGACGACGTCGTCGGGGTGGTCCACGTCCGGGACCTGTTCACCGCCCGGCCCGGGCCCGACGGCACGCCGCCGACGCTGCGCGACCTCGCCCGCCGGGTGACGGTGCTGCCGGGCAGCAAGCCCGTGCTGGAGACCCTGACGCTGCTGCGCCACGGCGGCGGGCACCTCGCCGTGGTCATCGACGAGTACGGCGGCACCGACGGCATCGTGACGATCGAGGACCTCGTCGAGGAGATCGTCGGCGAGATCCCCGCCGAGTACGCCCCCGCCCCGGCCCCCACGGGCGACGACGGCGTCCACGAGGTCGACGGGCTGCTGCACCGCACCGACGTCGAGGAGCAGACCGGGATCGCCCTGCCCGAGGGCCCGTTCGACACGCTCGGCGGCTTCGTCCTGCACCTCCTGGGCCGCACGCCCGAGGTCGGCGACGCCGTCGAGGACCTCGACCACCGCTTCACGGTCGTGGCCCTCGACGGCCTGCGCGTCGAGCGGGTGCGGGTGACACCGCTCTAGATCTCCAGACCCTTCGGCGGCCCGGCCAGCGCCTCCTTGAGCGCCCGGCTCGGGGCGTCGACGAGCACCTCCTCCTCGCCGGCGGCCACTGCGTCGAGGATGCGGTCGGCGACGGTCCACGCGTCGATCTTGGGCACGTCGAGGTGGGCGACCATGTCGGTGTCCATGAAGCCGAGGTGCACGCCGATCACCTGCGTGCCCTGCGCCCGCAGCTCGGCGCGCGCGGTGTTGGTCAGCGACCACGCCGCCGCCTTCGTCGCCGAGTACCCGGCCGCCCCCGGCATCGCCGCCCACGACAGCGCGGACAGCACGGTCACCGCCGTGCCCCCGCCGCGGCGGGCGAGCACCGGGGCGAAGGCCCGCAGCACGGACACCGGCCCCCAGAAGTTGGTCTCCATCTCCGCCCGGGCGCGCTCCGGGTCGCCGGTGAGCAGCGACCCCGACCCGGACACCCCGGCGTTGTTGACCACGAGGTCGACGTCGCCGGCCCGCTCGGCGGCCGCGCGCACCGACGCGAGGTCGGTCACGTCGAGGCGCAGCGGCACGACGCGGGGGTCCTTCACCGCCGGGTGGGTGAGGCTCTGCGGGTCGTGCGCGGCGGCGTAGACCGTGGCCGCCCCGCGGGCCAGCAGGCCCTCGACGAGCTCGGCGCCCAGCCCGCGGTTGGCCCCGGTGACCAGGGCGTTCGCTCCCGAGATGATCATCGGTCGATCCTCTCCACGATCGTGGCGTTGGCGGTGCCGCCGGCCTCGCACATGGTCTGCAGGCCGTAGCGCCCACCGGTCTGCTCGAGGACACCGAGCAGGGTGGTGGCGAGCCGGGCGCCGCTCGCGCCCAGCGGGTGGCCGATCGCGATCGCGCCGCCGTTGCGGTTGACCCGCGCCGGGTCGGCACCGGTCTCGGCGAGCCAGGCCAGGACCACCGACGCGAAGGCCTCGTTGACCTCGAACGCGTCGATGTCTCCCAGCGCGAGCCCGGCGCGGGCGAGCACCTTCGCGGTCGCCGGGATGATCCCGGTGAGCATGAGGACGGGGTCGTCGCCGGTGACCGTGGCGGTGTGCACCCGGGCGCGCGGGGTCCAGCCGTGGGCGGCCGCGACCTCGGACGTGGTCACGAGCAGCGCGGCGGCGCCGTCGTCGACCGGGCTGGCGTTGCCGGCGGTCACCGTCCAGTCGATCGGGCCGAACCGCTCGGTCCAGTGCGGGTCGGCGAAGGCGGGGCGCAGGCCCGCGAGCGCCTCGGCGGTGGTGCCCGGCCGGACCGTCTCGTCGGTCTCGAGCTGCCCGACCGCGCCGTCGGCGCGGGCGGCCTTGAGCGGCGCGACCTCGGCGGCGAAGCGGCCGTCGGCCCACGCCGCGGCGGCCTTCTGGTGGCTGGCCAGCGCGAACTCGTCGAGCTGCGTGCGCGCGAAGCCCCAGCGGCGGGCGATGAGCTCGGCGCTGACGCCCTGCGGGATGAGCCCCGGCGCGTAGCGGGCGGTGACCGACGGGCCGGTGACGTCCTGGCGCACGCCGTCGACGAGCGTCTGGCTGCCGATCGGGATGCGCGACATCGACTCGGTGCCCGACGCGATCGCGATGTCGTACGCCCCGGCCACGACGCCCTGCGCGGCGAAGGACAGCGCCTGCTGGCTGGAGCCGCACTGCCGGTCGACCGTCGTGCCCGGCACCGACTCGGGGAAGCCCGCGGCCAGCGCCGCGAACCGGGTGGTGTTCCCGCTCTGCTCGCCGACCTGCCCGACCGCGCCGCCGATGACGTCGTCGACCTCGACGGGATCGAGCCCCGTCCGGTCGACCAGCGCCCGCAGCACGTGCGCGTGCAGCTCCACCGGGTGCACCCCGGCGTACGCCCCGTCCCGCTTGCCCTTGGCGAGCGGGGTGCGCACGGCGTCGACGATGACCGCGTCCCTCATGGCTCCTCCTGGTGCTATACCGATCGGTCCCGGACCGATCGGTCCCGATCCTGCGCCGCGCCGGGGACCCCGTCAACGCCGGGTGCGCCAGGTCACCGGCGGGACGGTGGCGGGCGGGAGCAGGATGGGCGGTGATGAGCACCGACGACGTCCGGGTGGACGTGGACCTCGACGCCGCGACCGCCGTCCTGCACGTGGACGACACCGAGGCGGGACACATCGACATGCACCGGCGGCACGGCACCGCGAACGCGCCGGACGCGCTCGTCGTCGTCCACACCGAGGTGGACGACGCGTACGGCGGGCGGGGGCTCGCCGGCCGCCTCGTGCAGGCCGTGTTCGACGCCGCCCGCGCCGCGGGCCTGCCCGTCGTGCCGCGCTGCCCCTACGCACGGCACTGGCTGGGCTCGCACCCCGACTACCTCGCCGACGTCCCCGAGCACGACCGCCGGGCCCTGGGCCTGGACGACCCGCCCACCGAGGAGGCCTCGTGACCAGTGTCGAGATCGACCCGCACGCCCAGCCGTCGGGTACCGGCTGCGTGGAGTGCGACGCGAGCGGCGGGTGGTGGTTCCACCTGCGCCGCTGCGCGGCCTGCGGGCACATCGGGTGCTGCGACTCGTCACCCGGCCAGCACGCGACGAAGCACGCCCGCGAGCAGGGCCACCCGATCCTGACGAGCTTCGAGCCCGGCGAGGACTGGTTCTTCGACGACCGCGACGGGTCGGTGGGCCACGGTCCGGTGCTGGCGGGCGCGCAGAACCACCCCGAGGACCAGGGCGTCCCCGGCCCGACCGACCGGGTGCCGTCGGACTGGATGCAACGCCTGAACTAGGCGGTCGGGCCGAACCGCTCCACGCGGATGGTCCCGGCGGGCTGGCCGGCGTCGACCAGCAGCGTCTCCATCGCGCCGGTGAAGCGGGCGGACCCGCACAGGTAGACGGTCGCGTCGGGGTCGACGAGCGCCGCGACGGCCGCGGCGTCGAGCCGGCCGTGGTCCGGGCCGGGCTCGCGGGTCAGGGCGATCCGCGCGCCCGCCGCCGCGAGCTCGTCGGCGTAGGGCAGCAGGACGCGGGTGCGCGCGGTGACGGCCAGCCGCAGCAGCTCCGGGTGCCCGAGGTCCTGCGCGTGGCGCAGCATGGCGCGCAGCGGAGCCACGCCGCTGCCCCCGCCGATCGCGACCGCCGGGGTGCGGCCGTTCCACACGAACCAGCGCCCGATCGGGCCGCGCACCTCGAGGTCGTCGTCGGGCTCGACGACGTCGGCGAGGTACCCCGACACCTCGCCGTCCTCGATCCGCTCGACGAACAGCTCCACCAGGTCGTCCGACGGCGCGGACGCCACCGAGTACGACCGCGAGGCGGTGTAGCCGTCGGGCGCGCGCAGCCGCACCACGTAGTGCTGCCCCGGGTGGTGCTGGACGCGCTCGGGCACGGCCAGGCGCAGCACCACGGCATCGGCCGACGGGTGGGCGACCTCGACCACCCGCGCGTCGCGCCACTTCGCGGCGGCCCGGCGGTCGTTCGGCCCGCCCGGGCGGTCGTCGGGGACGGAGAAGCGCCCGTCAGTCCCCGCGCTAGTCCCCGTCGAAGCGCTGCTCACGCCAGGGGTCGCCTCGCTCGTGATAGCCGTTCACCTCCCAGAAGCCGGGCTCGTCGTGGTCGAGCAGGGTGATCCTCTCGATCCACTTCGCGGACTTCCAGAAGTAGAGGTGCGGCACGATCATGCGCACCGGCCCGCCGTGCTCGCGGCTCAGCGGCTTGCCCTCGTGCTCCCAGACGATCCACGCCTTGCCGCCGCGCACGTCGTCGATCGGCAGGTTGGTGGTGTAGCCGGTGGTCGAGTGCTCCACGACGAACCGCGCCTCGGGCCGCACGCCCGCGGCGTCGAGCAGCGTGTCGACCGAGACGCCGGTGAAGTTGGTGTCGAGCTTCGACCAGGTGGTCACGCAGTGGATGTCGCCGGCGTAGACCGACGGCGGCAGCGCCCGCAGCTCGCGCAGCGTCCAGGTGGTCGGGGTGTCCACCAGGCCGTCGACGGTGATGCTCCAGCGGTCCGCGTCCAGGCGCGGGGTCGCCTCCGCCGTGAGCACCGGCCAACCCGACCCGACGTCGTACTGCCCGGGCGGCAGGCGGGGATCCCGCTCCTTGCGCCGCCCGAAGAACCCGCGGGTGGTCGTCGCCACGATCATCACTCCGTCCCGGCCGGCGCCGTGTGCCCGCCCGACAGTAGTGAACGATCGGCGTCGGGGTGATCCGTCGAACGACGCAGTGACGCTCGGGGGACCGATCAGCTCCGGACCGCGACCGTGGGCGTGGGGGTCGGCGGCGGCACCGGGCCCCGGCCGGCACCGGACGTGGGGCACGCGACGGCGCGGTCGGCCGCGACCGCGACCCGCAGGTCGGGCAGCCCCGACAGCGAGAGGGTGACCTCCTGGCCGGCCACGATCTCGCCGACGCCGGCCGGGGTGCCGGTGGTGAGCACGTCGCCGGGGCGCAGCGGGTAGGCCGACGACGCGTAGCTCACGAGCGCCGCGACGCTCCAGATGAGGTCGCGGGTGTTCGCGCGCTGGCGGACGTGGCCGTCGACGGCGCACACGAGGTCGACGTCGGTCGGGTCGATCTCGTCGGCGGTGACGAGCCACGGCCCGAGCGGGGTGAACGTCGCGAACGACTTGCGCAGCGAGCGGTCCTCCCCGCCGCGCATGGTGATGTCGAGGCAGCCCGTGTAGCCCAGGACGTGGTCGAGCGCGTCGACCTCGGACACGTTCCTGGCCTCGCGGCCGATGACGACGGCGAGCTCGCCCTCCTGGTCGAAGCGCCGGTCGGTGTAGGGCAGCGCCACGGTGCCGCCGTGCGGGAGCACCGACGCGGGCGCCTTGAGGAACACCCCGAGCGCCCCGACGTGGCTCGTCTGGCTCATCTCGACCATGTGGTCGTGGTAGTTCACGGGCGCGGCGAGCACGGTGCCCGGGTCCGGCACGGTCGGGGCGAGGGCCAGGTCGGCCAGGGCGAGCCGCGGCCCGGCGTCGGGGGTCAGCGACCCGCGCAGGGCCTCCCACGCCCCGGCCAGCGCGCGCATCGGGGAGAGCCCGGTCGCGTCGGTGCGCGACCGGACGAGGTCGGTCAGGTCGGTGACCGACGCGCCGTCGGGGTCGACCAGGCCGACCCGGTCTCTGTGGTCGGCACCCTCGACGGTGAACGAGACGAGACGCACGGCGGGGCCTCCTCAGGCCTGGGGGTCGACGACGACGTGGCGGTCGAGGCGCAGCGCCTCGAGGACGGGGGCATCCGAGAGCACGAAGACGTCGGCGGGCCCGTCGTCCGCGCGGTGGTCGACGGCCGCCCACGAGGGCACGGTGATCATGTCGCCCGGGCCCCAGGTGAACGTCTCGCCGTCGATCGTCGTCGTGCCCCGCCCCGAGAACGCGACGCGCACCGACGAGCCGGCGGTGCGGGTGGTGGCGGTGCGGGCGCCGGGCCGCAGGCGCTCCATCCGGCAGCGCAGGGTGGGCAGCACGTCCCGGCCGGTGGTCGGGTCGGTGAACGTCACCCCGACGCTCGCGTCGCCGGGCCGCAGGGCGGCGAGGTCGGCCAGCGCGGCGTCGGTGTGGGCGCGGCGGTAGACCGACAGCGGCGAGCGCCCCACCGGCGCGGGCACGCCGTCGGGCCGCAGCCCCGGGTGGCCGTGCAGGGCCTCACCGGGCGAGCGGTCGGGGGCGGCGGTGTTCGGGGCCTCGTCCTCGCGGGTCTCGAAGAACACGGCGTCGAGGGCGGCCACCATCGGCAGGTCCAGGCCGTCGAACCAGATCATGGTGCCGTCGCCGGGGTTGTGGTGCTCGTGCCAGGTGCCGCCCGGGGTGAGCACGAGGTCACCCGGCGCCATCGGGCACGGGTCGCCGTCGACCGCGGTCCACACCCCCTCGCCCTGCAGCACGAACCGGACCGCACCCGGGGAGTGGCGGTGCGCCGGCGCGGTCTCGTGCGGGCCGAGGAACTGCACGGCGGCCCACAGGGTGGACGTCGCGTAGGGCAGCCCGCCGAGGCCGGGGTTGGCCAGCGCGAGCACGCGGCGCTCGCCCCCGCGCTCGATCGGGATGAGGTCCCCCGAGCGGTGCGCGAGCGCGGACAGGGTGTGCCACGGCCAGAGGTGCCCGCGGGTGCCGCCGCGCGGGGTGGGCGTCATGAGGTCGCGCGTCTGGGTCCAGAGCGGCTGCAGCCCGGCCGCGGCGACGTCGCCGTAGAACCGCTCGAGGGCAGCGGTCTCGGCGGTCTCGGACTCGAGGGTGGTCATGCGGGTCTCCCGTGGGTCGAGGACGCGGCCAGCGGGCGGCCGATGCCCTGCTCGGCGACGGCGGTGAGCAGCGACGCCCGGCGCAGCCACGCGCGGGCGGCGTCGGGGTCGGCCGCGGTGGCACGCAGCGCGGCCTGGTTCTCGGCGCGGACCGCCGGGTCACGCTCCGCCATCATCTGGGTGTTGCGGTGGGTGTCGGCCCGGACGTAGTCCAGCGCGACGCCGCGCCGCACGGTGTCGTAGGCGGCGAGCTCCGCGGCGAGGTCGCCGCCCGGGGCGGCCGCGCGCACCAGGCGCCGGCCGAGGTCGACGGCGTCGTGGATGCCGGAGTTCAGGCCCATGCCGCCCATCGGCGAGTTGATGTGCGCGGCGTCGCCGGCGAGCACGACCCGCCCCTCGTGGAAGCGGTCGGCCACGCGCTGGTGCACGGCGTAGATCTGCCGGTCGAGGATGCCGTAGTCGTGGCCGATGTCGGCGAAGCCGCGCAGCCGGCGCTGCATGGCCGCCGGCTCGAGCGCCGCGTCGGTGTCCTCCTCGGGCGGGATCGGGAAGAGCACGCGCCACGACTCGGGGGTGCGCAGGACGAAGACGAACTCGTCGGGGTCGGCGATGTAGCTGACCTCGGCGAGGTCGGCGTGCACGTCGGGCACCACGGCCCGCAGGTCCTCGGCCACCGAGATGATGAGGAACCGCTGCGGGTAGGTGACGCCCTCGAAGCTCGCCCCGAGCAGCTTGCGCACCGCGGAGCCCGCGCCGTCGGCGCCCACCACCAGCGACGACGGGTACGCCGTCCCGTCCTCGGTGGTGACGGTGACGCCGCCGGTGTCCGGGGCGAGCCCGCTCACCCGCGCCGCGAAGTGCTGCGCGACCCCGAGCTCCGGCAGGCGGCGCAGGAGGATCTCCACGAGGCGCTGCTGGTTGAGCTGCAGGCGGAAGGGGAAGCGCGTCTCGTCGGCCAGCGCGCCGAGGTCGAACTCGGCGACGAGGCCCTGCCGGCGGTCCCGGTAGTGGTAGCGCGGGACCCGCAGGCCGCGGGCGAGCATCTCGTCGGCGACGACGCCGCCGTCGATGCCGGCGAGCAGCTCCATCGTCGCGGCGTGGAACGTCGAGGCCCGCCAGTCGGTCCGGTTGACGGTGTCGGCCTCGAGCACGCGCACGGGCAGGCCGGCGTCGGCCAGCGACCAGGCGGTGACGAGCCCGACCGGGCCCGCCCCCACGACGGTGACCGGGCGGTCGGCGGACGCGGCGAGCGACATCGGGTGGTGGTCCTTCCTGCGCGGGGTGCGTCCCGGACGCTAGATCCGGCGTCCGCTCCTGCGGGACGGGTGGTGGGATGCGTTCTGTGGAGCAGAACGAGGAGGGCGGGACGACCGATGGCGACGCCCTGCCGACCTACGCCATCGAGTCGGTGGACAAGGCGCTGCAGATCCTCGTGATGCTCCGCGAGCGGCGGCGGGTGCGGGTGGTCGACGTCGGCGAGGAGCTGGGCGTCGCCCGCTCCACCGCCCACCGGCTGCTCGCCACCCTCGCCCACCGCGGCTTCGTGGTGCGCGACCCGCGCGACCGCAGCTACCGCGGCGGGCCGGAGCTGCTCGGGCTGGGGGCGGTCGGCGAGGTCGACCTGCGCGCCGCCGCGGGCGAGCACGTCCGCGCGCTGTCGGCCCGCCTGCGCGAGACCGTCAACGTCATGGTGCTCGAGGGGGCGTCGTGCCGGTTCCTCGACGGCGTCGCCGGCGAGCGCCCGCTCGGCACCCGCGTGCGCACCGGCGCGGTGCTGCCCGCCCACATCGTCTCGGGTGGGAAGGCCCTGCTGGCCGAGCTCCCACCGCGCGAGGTCGAGGCGCTGTTCGGCGCCTCCCTGCGCCGCATCACGCCGGCCACGATCGTCGACCTCGACGCGCTGCACGCCGAGCTGCGGCGCATCCGCGAGCAGGGGTACGCGGTGAACCGCGAGGAGAGCGAGCCGGGGCTGTCGGCGGTCGCCGTCGTGGTGCGGGCCGGGCCGCGGGCCGTCGGGGCGGTGGCCGTCTCCGCGCCGACACAGCGGCTCGACGACGAGGGCCTGGGGGTGGCGTTGGAGGCGCTGCACGCCACCGCCCAGGCCATCGGCGCCGAGCTGGGGTGAGCCGGGGTCACGCCGTGACGGCGCCGTCCTGCGCGGGTGCGGGGGACGCCGTCTCGTCCGCGGCGGGCGAGTGCGCCGCGAGGCGCCACACCGCGAGCCCGGAGATGAGCGACAGCAGCCCGATGTAGGCGGCGATGGCCTGCGAGCTGCCGGTGGCGGCCAGGATCGTGGCCGCCAGCAGCGGGGTCACGCCGCCGCCGAGCACCGCCCCGAACTGGTAGGACAGCGAGGCGCCCGAGTAGCGCACGGCCGTCGGGAACGCGCCCGACACGATGATCGCCTGCACGGCGGCGAGCATCCCCAGCACCAGGCCCATGAGCAGCATGGCGACGGCCACCGCCGGGGTGGCGCCGGTGTCGATCAGCCCGAACACCGCGAAGGGCACGACGACGCCGAGCCCCGACGCCAGCAGGAAGATGCGCACCGGGCCGACCCGGTCGCACAGCGCGCCGGCGACGATCGTGACCGCGAGGTAGAGCACCGAGCCGCCGATGATCGTCAGCAGCATCGTCTGCTGGGGCAGCTTCACGGTGCCGGTGCCGTAGGAGAGCAGGTACACCGAGAGCAGGTAGCCGAACGACGACGGCGCGAGCGTGATGCCCATGCCGAGCAGCACGGTGCGCGGGCTGTTCCGCAGCACCTCGAGCACCGGCAGGCGGCGGACGCCCTCGCTGCGCCGGGTCGCCTGGAACTCGGGGCTCTCGGTGAGGCGCAGGCGGATCACGAGGGCGACGACGACGAGCAGGGCGGACAGCACGAACGGGATGCGCCAGCCCCAGGCCGCGAAGTCCTCGCGCCCGAAGGCGAGGCTCGACACCAGGAACACCACGAGCGCGGACAGCGACCCGGCCGGCAGCCCCATCTGCGGGAACGACGAGAACCAGCCCCGGCGGCCCGCCGGCGCGTGCTCCATGGCCATGAGCACCGCGCCGCCCCACTCGCCGCCGACGCCGAGGCCCTGCACGAAGCGCAGCACCACGAGCAGGATCGGCGCGGCGATGCCGATCGCGGAGTAGGTGGGCAGCACCGCGATGAGGAAGGTGCCGATGCCCATGAGCAGCAGCGACGCGACGAGGGTCTGCTTGCGCCCGAGGCGGTCGCCGAAGTGGCCGAAGACGATGCCGCCGACGGGCCGGGCGATGAACCCGACGGCGAACGTGCCGAACGCCGCGAGCGTGGCCGCCGCCGGCGAGAAGTTCGGGAAGAACTGCGGCGCGAAGATCAGCGCGGCCGCCGCGCCGTAGATGTTGAAGTCGTACCACTCGATCGCGGTGCCGATGAACGTCGCGCGGGCGACGCGCCGGGCGTGGGCGGGCGTGGGACCGCCCGCGTCGCTGCGGGGCGGGGCTGTCGACACGGGGACTCCCTGGTGGTGGACGGGCAGGGTCGGACGGGGACGGTAGGAGCGGGCGCGCAGGGTGCGACGCGTCACGCCGTGCTGTTCTGCTCAGCAGAACGGCGGGGGTGGAACACGTACTCGGCGAGGTCGGGCTCGCGGACCATCCGCCAGTAGTCGATGAGCGGGAACGGCCAGACCTGGGACACGCGGCCGGTCGCGTTGCGGTACCAGCTGTTGACGGTGGCCACGCCCCACGCCATGCGGGCGCTGCCGGCGTCGACGCGGGTGTTGTACGCGTCGTGCGCCTCCGGGCGGACCTCGACGGCGGCCGCGTCCCGCGCGAGGAGCTCGCGCAGCAGCCCGAGGACGTGGTGCACCGCGATCTCGGAGAACAGCAGGATGCTCCCGTTGATCACCAGGCCGGTGTTGGGCCCGAAGACGCAGAACAGGTTGGGGAAGCCGGGCACGTGCACGCCGAGGTGGGCGCGGGCGTCGCCGTCCCACCAGTCGTGCAGGTCGCGCCCGCCGCGGCCCCGGATGGTGATCGGCGCGAGGAAGTCCTCGGCGTGGAAGCCCGTGGCGTAGACGATGACGTCGACCTCGTGCTCGGTGCCGTCGGCGGTCCGGATTCCGGTCGGGGTGATCTCCGTGATGCCCTCGGTGACCAGCGCGACGTGCTCGCGGTGCAGCGCCGCGGCCCAGACGCCGTTGTCGCGCATCATCCGCTTGGCGCCGGGCGGGTAGTCGGGCACGACCTTGGCCAGCAGGTCGGGCCGGTCGCCGAAACGGGCCTCGAGGTTGGCCACCAGGGCCTGCCGCAGCGCCTCGTTGCGCGGCGACACCGACACCGGGTGCTCCCAGTCCGGGTCGACCTCCATGAACGGCCGGCGACCGTCCACCGAGGTCCAGAACTGCAGGAACCGCAGCCAGCGCGGGTAGTGCGGCAGCGCGCGGGCCAGCGCGCGGGCGGGCTCGGCGATCGGCTCGTGGTAGGTCGGCGTGGGCGCCATCCACGGTGGCGTGCGCTGGAAGACCGTCAGCGACGCGACGCGGTCGACGATCGAGGGCACCACCTGGTAGGCGCTCGCGCCGGTGCCGACCACCGCGACCCGCCGGCCGGTGAGGTCGACGTCGTGGCGCCAGCGCGCGGTGTGGAACGACGGGCCGGCGAACGTGTCGCGCCCCGGCACGTCGGGGAGCTTGGGCCGGTTGAGCTGGCCGGTCGCGCTGATCACCGCGTCGGCGACGAGCGCGTGCTCGGCCCCGCCCCGGTCGCGGGCGGTGACGGTCCACCGCGCGGTCGCCTCGTCGAACACCGCGGCGGTGACCTCGTGGCCGAAGCGGACGAGCCGGCGCAGCTCGAGGTCGTCGGCGACGCCGCGGAAGTAGCCGTGGATGTCGTCCCGCGCCGAGAACTGGTGCGGCCAGTCGGGGCGCTGGGCGAACGAGAAGCTGTAGGCGAAGTTGGCGGTGTCCAGGCGAGCGCCGGGGTAGCCGTTCTCCAGCCACACGCCGCCGACGTCGTCGTTGCGCTCGAGCACGGTGACGCCCACGCCGGCCTGGGTGAGCCGGTGCGCGGTGACCAGTCCGGACATCCCCGCCCCGATGACGACGACGTCGAGCGTCCGCCCGGGCGCGACGTCGCCGACGGTCCAGCCCGGCGCGCCGACGTCGTCGGGCAGGGCGAGCTCGTGGGCCATGAGCGGCAGGTACTCGTCGCCGACGTCGCCGGCGACGAAGCGCATGAGCCGCCGCAGGGTCGCGGTGTCCGGCTCCGGGGCGGGCACCATCCCCGCGTCACGGAACCGCCGCAGCGCCGCCACCGCCCGCTCCCGGGCCGCCGCGACGACCTCGGGGGCCATGCCGCCCTGGGGCTCGACGCGGTCGGGCAGCAGGCGCAGCGGGGGCCGCAGGGCGTCGTCGACGAGGTCGAGGTCACCGGTCAGGTGGGCCAGGGCCGGCAGCAGCGCCGGCATCTCGGCCGCGCCCACGGCCGCGACGAGGGCCTCGTCGTCGGCGAGCAGCGCCGCCAGCTCGTCGGGGACGCCGGTCGCCGCGGTCGTGACCGTCGGGGTCGCCATGGGCCGCCTCTCGTTCGCCGGTGGGAGCCGGTCCACGATGCGGTCGGGGCCCTGGCGTGGGGAAATGGCGAACCGGACCGTGGTGATTCCGCACCGGCATGACCGTCGCGGGGATCGGGGGTGGCTCGTGGAGCTGCGGCACCTGCGCTCGTTCGTGGTGGTCGCCGAGGAGCTCCACTTCGGGCGCGCGGCGGCCCGGCTGTTCGTCGTCCAGCCGGCGCTGAGCAAGCAGATCGCCGCGCTCGAGCGCGAGCTCGACGTCGTGCTGTTCGAGCGCGACCGGCACGGCGTGTCCCTGACGACGGCGGGCGGCGCCCTCCTCGAGGACGCGCGGCGCGTGCTCGCGCAGGCCGACGCCGCGGTCGGGCGGGCGCAGGCGGCGGGCCGCGGCACGACGGGGACGCTGCGCCTCGGCTTCATCGCGCCGGTGCTCTACGACCTGCTCCCGGGCCTGCTGCGCCCGTTCCGCGCGCGCTGGCCCGACGTGCGGCTGGTGCTCGAGGAGATGCACAACCGCGAGGCCGTGCTCGGCGTGCTCGGCGGCCGCGTGCAGCTGGCGTTCGTGCGCCTGCCGGTGCCGCCGGAGCCGGACCTGCGGGTGCGGCCGGTGCGCAGCGAGGGGCTCGCGGTCGCCGTGCCCGCCGGCAGCCCCCTCGCCGACGGCGACGGGCCGCTGCACGTCGCCGACCTCGCCGACCAGGACCTCGTGCTCATCGGCCGCGACCGCGAGCCCGAGCTGCACGACTCCTACCTCGCGCTGTGCGCCGCGCACGGCGTCACCCCGCGCGTGGCCCACGAGGTCGACCGCACGCACGTCGCGGTGGGTCTCGTCGCGTGCGGGCTGGGGGTGGCGCTGGTGCCGCGGTCGGCACGGCGCGTCGCCCACCCCGACGTCGCCTACCGCCCGCTGGAGGACCCGACCGCGCGCCTGACGGTCGGGGTCGCGTGGCGGGACGGGCAGGACCCGGTGGTGGCGAACTTCCTCGCGCTGTGCCCGGAGCCGGACGGGCCCTAGTCGGGCACGTGGCGGCGCAGCGGCGGGTCCGCGCCCTCGGCGACCTCGACGCGGGTGCGGGCGGCGTGGGCGATCCACGCCGGGTCGCTCGACGCGAGGAACCGGTCCCCCGCGACCGCCGCGAGGGCCGCCTCCGCGGCGACGGACGGGTCGACGCCCTCGGTGATGCCGCGGGTGAGCATGTCGACCGTCGCCGCGGCGACGGCGTCGCTGCGCCCGGGCGGGCGCGGCCCGAGGTGGTCGGGCCAGTGGTTGCGCTCGTTGAAGGCCGTGGCCACCGCGCCGGGGCAGAGCACCGTCACGCCGACCGCGCTGCCGGAGCCGGCGAGGTCGCGGTGCAGCGACTCGCCCAGCGCGAGCAGGGCGTGCTTGGTCGCGGCGTAGGGGGCCATCGCGGCTCCCGCCGACCACGACGCGATCGACCCGGTGACGAGCACGTGCCCGCGGTCGCGGGCGACCATGGCCGGCAGCGCGGCAGCCAGCAGGTGGACCACGCCCCACAGGTTGACGTCGACCACCCAGCGCCAGTCGGCCAGCGGGGTCTCCCACAGCCGCGCCGGGTGCCCGGGCACGCCGGCGTTGGCGGCCACGAGGTCCACCCGCCCGTGGAGGTCCGCGGTCTCGGCGACGACCCGCGCGACGGCGTCGGCGTCGGTCACGTCGAGCGGCACGGCGCTCGCCGGGGCGCCCAGCGCGTCGCGGGCGGCCGCCAGCGCGACGGCGTCGCGGTCGGTGAGCACGACGCGCAGTCCCCGCCGGGCGAGGGCCGTCGCGAGCGCCCGCCCGATCCCGCTGGCCGCACCCGTCACGATGGCGACGTCACCGACCCGCAGCTCCATGCGGCGATGCTCTCCCGTGGCCCGCCGCGGCGGGACCCGACGGCGATGCCGGGCGGGCATCACCCGCTCCGCGACGGGAATGGCCCCGCGCCGGGTGTCGTTGCCCGGTCACCGGCGCCACCGAGAGGATCGATCCGTGCCCACTCCCGATGTCCCGCTCGAGAAGCTCGGCTTCCTGACGCTCGGGACCTTCGACGGCGACGATCCCGGCCCCGGCATGGAGTCGACGCTGCAGGTGGCGGAGCTCGGCGAGCAGCTCGGGTTCGACAGCGTCTACCTGCGCCACCGGCACTTCCAGACCGGCATCTCCTCCCCCGTCGCGATCATGGCGGCGCTGACGCAGCGCACCTCGCGCATCGCCATGGGCACCGCGGTCACCCCGCTCGGCTGGGAGAACCCGCTGCGCATGGCCGAGGACCTCGCGACCGTCGACATCCTGTCGGGCGGCCGCCTCGAGCCCGGCTTCTCGGTGGGCCCGCCCATCCACTGGGACGACGTCAAGGCCGCGCTCTACCCGGACACCGCCGAGCACGAGGACCTCACCTACGAGCGCGTCGCGCGCCTGCTGCGCATGATCCGCGGCGAGGCCGTGAGCACCTTCTCCGGCACGGCGGGCTTCGAGGCGTTCTCGGCCCGGGTCGAGCCCCACTCCCCCGGCCTCGGCGACCGCATCTGGTACGGCGCCGGGAGCCACCGCTCGACGCAGTGGGCCGCCGAGCAGGGGCTCAACCTGCTGACGAGCAACATCATCAAGCCCGAGGACGGCGACCTCGAGCGCGACGGCCGGTGGGACTTCGCCGCCATCCAGCAGCGCCAGATCGCGCTGTTCAAGGCGCACCACCCCGACGGTGAGGCCGCCCGCGTCTCGCAGGGCCTCGTCGTCATCCCCACCGACTCGGCGACGCCCGAGCAGCGGGCCCGGTACGAGGCCTACGTCGCGAAGCGCACGCCGCGCACGTCGGCCCCGGCGGGCCCGCCCGGGCCGGGGCTGCTCGCCGCGCCCGACGTGCTCGGGACCTCCGACGAGGTGGCCGAGAAGCTGTACGCCGACGCCGCGTTCCGCGAGGTGCGCGAGGTGGTGTTCGCGCTGCCGTTCACGTTCGAGCACGAGGACTACGTGCAGATCCTCACCGACATGGCGACGAAGCTCGGGCCGGCGCTGGGCTGGAAGCCCTCGGCGTGACGGGCCACGCCGACGAGGTGGGCCTCGGGCCGCTGCTCGCGGAGCTGACCGCCCCCGGCGGCGAGTTCGCGATGCGGCCGGCGATCCTCGACGGCGTGCCGGTGCGGGTGCACGAGCGCGGCCCGCACACGCTGCGCGAGCTGTACCTCGCCACGCCCGCACCCGCCGACCGCGTCGCCACCGTCTACGGCCACGAGCACGTCACCTACGGCGAGCACCGGCGGCTGGTCGCCGGCCTGGTGCGGTGGCTGACCGGGCAGGGACTGCGGCCGGGCGACCGCGTCGCGATCGCCGCCCGCAACGTCCCCGAGTGGAGCGTGGCGTTCTGGGCCGGCATGGTCGCCGGGCTCGTCGTGGTGCCGCTCAACGCGTGGTGGACCGGCGACCAGCTGGCCGGCGCGATCGCGCACGCCGGCGCCCGCGTCGTCGTCGCCGACCCGGAGCGGGTCGACGCGCTGGCCGGACGGGCCGGCCTGCCGCCGGTGGTGCGCGTGCGGGGCGAGGGCGCCGCACCGCCCGGCGTGGTGGCGTGGGACGACGTCGTGCGGCCCGCCGACGACCTGCCCGACGTCGCCGTCACCCCGGACGACACGGCGACCCTGATCTACACCTCCGGCACCACGGGGCGCCCCAAGGGCGTCGTCAGCACCCACCGCAACCACGTCACCAACGCCCTCAACGTGGCCTGCGTCGGACGTGCGGTCGCCCTCGCCGCCGAGCGGGCGGGCCGGCCGGCGGTCCCGCCCGCCCGGCCGGGCACGCTGCTGGCCTACCCGCTGTTCCACATCGCCGGGCTCAACGGGCTCTACGGCGCCGTGCTCTCCGGGGCCACGCTGGCGCTGCTGCACCACTGGGACCCCGACGAGGCGCTGCGGCTGATCGCGACCGAGCAGCTCACCAACGCCTCGGGCGTGCCCGCCGTGCTGCGCGACGTCGTCGAGCTCGCCGTCGAGCACCCGCGCGAGACCGCCTCGCTGACGCGCATCGCCATGGGTGGCGCGCCGATCCCCCCGACGCTGGTGACGCGCGTGGCCACCGAGCTGGCCGGGCGCGCATCGGCGGCCAACGGCTACGGCGCCACCGAGACGACGTCCGCGGTCTGCGCCAACACCGGCGCCGACTACGCCGCGCACCCCGACAGCGTCGGGCGCCCGGTGCCCGGCACCGACCTGCGGATCGTCGACCCGCTGACCGGTGACGACGTCCCCGACGGCACCGTCGGCGAGCTCTGCTTCCGCGGCCCGCAGATCATGCGGGGCTACTGGGAGGACCTCGAGGCCACCGCCGCCGTGCTGCGCGACGGGTGGCTGCACTCCGGCGACCTGGGCCTGCGCCGCGACGGCTGGGTGTACGTCGTCGACCGCGCCAAGGACGTCGTCGTGCGCGGCGGCGAGAACGTGTTCTGCGGGGAGGTCGAGGCGGCGCTGCTCGCCCAGCCCGGCGTGCTCGAGGCCGCCGTCGTCGGCGTGCCCCACCCCCGCCTCGGCGAGGACGTGGCCGCGGTGCTCGTCGCGACGCCGGGCGCGGTCCCGGACACCGCCGCGCTGCAGGCCGCCCTCGGCGCGGTCCTGCCGGGGTTCGCGGTGCCCGGCACGGTCGTCTGGCGCGGCGAGCCGCTGCCCCGGACCGCGACCGGGAAGATCCTCAAGGACGACCTGCGCCGCGAGCTGCGCGGCTGACTCACACCAGCGGACGCCCCAGGGCGCGGCGCACCCGCAGGTCGGTGAGGGTCTGCCGGTAGGGCGCCTGCCGCAGCGGTGCGGGCAGCCGGTGCAGCACCGCGCCGAGCCGGCCCAGCCGGCTCGTGAAGTGGTGCTGATCGGCGGCGGTCCACTCGAGGCCCAGCAGCGAGCGGAACGGCTCGTGCAGGAAGCCGGTGGTCCAGAACGTCCGCTCCGCGAGCGTCGCCCGGCGCACCGGGCCGGGGAGGAAGTCGCCGCGCAGGAGCCGGTGGAGGTGGGCCCGCACGGTGTCGTCGATCCGCACGTGCCGCAGGCCGTCGTCCCACGCGTCGTCGAAGGCATCGCGGTCGGCCGGCCACTGCTCGGGGCGCATCTGCAGCGTCGTGCCGAGCGGCGCGCACGCGCGGTAGACGTCGTCGGGCAGGCGCATCCCCGGATCCCCGGCGAGCAGGCCCCACGTGTCCTCGAACGCGCGGTAGAGGCACAGCGCCACCCAGCGCTGCAGCTCCGGGTCGAACGCGTCGTACCCGACGGAGCTGTCGGCCGTCGCGTGCACGTGGGCGTGCGACCGCCCGACCGCCCGCCGGTACGCCCGGCGCTCGTCGTCGGTGCCGAGGAGGGCGACGGCGAGGTAGGCGTTGGTCGTCCGGAAGCGGTGCAGCGGGTGGAGCATGACGTTGCCGGAGTCGACCCGGCTCTCGGCGACCCCGTGGCCGACGCCCGGCCACGACAGCTCCATGACGACGTTGGCCGTCGCCGAGAGCACGACCGGCCCGAGCACGAGGTCCGCCGCGGCGCGCGGCGGACCGGTCACAGCCCGAGCGTCTTGCCGATGATGTCGCGCTGGATCTCGCTGGTGCCGCCGTAGACCGTCGAGACGACGCTCTGGCGCAGCAGGCGCTCCATGCCGTACTCGGTCGCGTAGCCGTAGCCGCCCAGCATCTGCATGCCCTCGAGCGAGAGGTGCTTGGCCAGCTCGGTGGCCTTGAGCTTGGCCATCGACGCCTCGCGCGGGAACAGCGCGCCCGGGTTGGCGTCGATGGTGCGCGCGGTGTCGTGCACGAGCAGCTTGAGGGCCGCCAGGTCGGTGGCGTTGTCGGCGATCCGGTGGCGCAGCGCCTGGAAGGTGCCGATCGGCCGGCCGAACTGCCGGCGCTCCTTGACGTAGGCCAGCGTGTCGTCGAACGCGCGGCGCGCCAGGCCGAGCATGAGCCCGGCGAGGATCATGCGCTCGAGGTTGAGCCCGGCCATGAGCTGGCGCCAGCCCTGGCCCTCGGTGCCGACGACGGCGTCGGCGGGCAGGTGGCAGTCGGTGAAGTAGAGGTCGTTGACCTCCTTGCCGCCCATCGTCTCGATGCCGTGGATCTCGAGGCCCGGCGCGTCGGTGGGGACCATGAACATCGTCAGTCCCTCGTGCTTGCCGCCCTCGGTGGAGGTGCGGGCAACGAGCAGGATGTGCTTCGAGATGTGGGCGTTGGAGCACCACGTCTTCTGGCCATTGACCACCCAGCCGCTCTCGGACTTCTCGGCCTTGCAGGTCAGGCCCCCGACGTCGGAGCCCGCGCCGGGCTCGGACATCGAGATCGCCAGCAGCTCGCCGTCGACGACCTCCCGGAGCAGCTGCTGCTTCTGCTCCTCGGAGCCGCTGCGCTCCAGCGCGGCCGCCGTGATGATCGTCGTGCCGAAGCCGCCGATGGGGATCTGGTGGTAGGAGGTCTCCTCGAGGAAGACGAGCAGGTCGGTCATCGACCCGCCGGAGCCGCCGTACGCCTCGGGCAGCGCGATGCCGAGCCACCCCTGCTCGGCCATCTTGCGGTAGACCTCCATCGAGTGCGGACCCTCGGCGGTCAGCTCGTCGCGGCGCGCCTTGTCGGGCACCTCGCGGCGGGCGAACTCGCCGATGGCGTTCGCGAGGTCCTGCTGCTCCTCGGTCAGGGTGACGGGCATCGTCTTCTCCTCTGGTCAGCTCTCGTCGAAGAAGCCGACGGCCTCGAGGTGCGCGACCAGCAGGTCGCGGCCGTCGAGGACGTGGGCCTCCATCGCCGCCCGGGCGGTCTCGGCGTCGCCCGACGCGAGCGCGTCGAGCAGGGTGCGGTGGGCCACCACGGTGGCGGTGCGCCAGGCCCGGCGGTCGGTGTAGAAGCGCGGCGGCAGGTAGTGCGCGGCGCGCCCCACCAGCCAGGCCAGCTTGCGGGCGCCGGCGGCACGGTTGAGCGCGGCGTGGAAGCGGCCCTCGGCCAGCGCCAGGTCGTCGGGCGCGCCGGCCTCGATGAGCGCGTCGACCTCGGCCGCCCGCTCCTGCAGCGCGGCCAGGCCGTCGGCGTCGAGGACCCGGGCCGCACGCGCCGCGAGGTCGCCGGTGAGCTGCGCCTGTACCGCGAACAGGTCCACGACGTCGTCGCGGTCCAGCGGCGCGACCACGAACCCGCGCCGGGGCAGCGCCCGCACCATGTCGTCGGCGCGCAGGGCCTGCAGCGCCTCGCGCACCGGCGTCGGGCTGACCCCCAGCTCGACGGCCAGCCGGTCGGGCCGCAGGAACGTGCCCGGCCGCAGCACACCGGACAGGATCCGCTCGCGCAGCTGCCGCGCCACCTGCTCCGGCAGCGCCGGGGCGTCGCCGAGCAGCGGGGCTGTCACGGCATCGACCATATCCTATGGGATCTGTCGCACCCACCCATGTGAGCAGTTGCGTCCCCCATAGGGGCCGCAACTGCTCACGAAGGGGTCGGGGTCAGGCGGCGGTCGCCACGGGCTCGCGGGCGGCGGCGCGGCGCACGAGCCGGTTCGCGGCCAGGGCGCCCAGGCCCGAGAGCAGGGTGATCACGACGAGGTAGGCCGAGGCGCCGGGCATGCCCAGCGGCGAGGCGAGCAGGAGCGTCGTGATGATCGGGGCGAGCGCGCCGCCGGCGATGGAGCCGAGCTGGTAGCCCACCGACGCGCCGCTGTAGCGCACCTCGGTCGGGTAGCACTCGGCGGCCAGCGCCCCGGACGGTCCCCACATCGGCGCCGACGCCCAGCGCGCGGCAGCCACGGCGAGGGCCACGAGCGCCAGCGCACCGGAGGCGAGCAGGGGCAGGAAGACGGCGGCGACGACCGCGGTGGCGATGCTGCCCGCGACGATCGTGCGGCTGATCCCCCAGCGGTCCGCGGCGGCGGAGAACCACAGGATGATCGGCACCTCGAGCACGGCCACGACGAGCACGATCGCGATCAGCGCCGCGCGCGGGAGCCCGAGGGTGCTGGTGCCGTACTGGATGGAGTAGGTCGCGGCCATGTAGCCGATGCCGGTGATGCCGGTGAACATCGCGATGCCGCAGAGCACCTGCGGGAAGTGGTGGCGCAGGACCGACACCAGGGGCAGGGCCATCGAGCCGGAGCGACGGACGGCGACGAACTCCGAGCTCTCCTCGATCCGCAGCCGGACCCACAGGCCCACGAGCACGAGCACGGCGCTGAGCAGGAACGGGATGCGCCAGCCCCACGTGCCGAACGCGCCGGCCGGGAGCGCCGCGGCCAGGACCAGGAAGACCGCGTTCGACGCGATGAGGCCGATCGGCACGCCGAGCTGCGGGAAGCTGCCGTAGAAGCTGCGCTTCGACTCCGGCGCGTGCTCGACCGAGATGAGCACCGCGCCGCCCCACTCGCCGCCGACCGCAAAGCCCTGGACGAGGCGCAGGACGACGAGCAGCACCGGGGCGAGCGCGCCGACGGCGGCGTAGGTCGGGAGCACGCCGATGAGGGTGGTGGCGACGCCCATGGTGACCAGCGTCGTGACGAGCGTGGCCTTGCGGCCGATGCGGTCGCCGAGGTGGCCGAAGATGACGCCACCGATCGGGCGGGCGATGAACCCGACGGCGAACGTCGCGAAGGCCGCGAGCGTGCCGGTCAGCGACGAGACCTGCGGGAAGAACTGCGGCGCGAACACCGTCACGGCCGCGAGGCCGTAGATGTAGAAGTCGTACCACTCGATCGACGTGCCGACGAGGCTCGCGAGCGCGACCTTGCGGACCTCCCGGCCCGAGCGCTCGGGGCTCTCCGGGGTGGTCGCGGGCGGGTCGTGGGACATGGGTTCTCCAGGGGTGCGGTGGTCGGGTCAGCGGGGGCGGGGCACGCGGCGGGCGCGGCCGGCGGCGAGCGCGTGCGAGACGCCCCCGGCGCTGGTGCGCACCAGGGGCGAGAGCACCGAGACGGGCGGGTTGCCGTGGTGGGCGACGACGGAGAGCGCCGCCACGACCTCGCCGGAGGCGTCGCGCACCGGCGCGGCGACCGAGGTCGCGTCGGAGGTGATCTGGCGGTCGCTGACGGCGTAGCCGCGCGTGCGCACGGCGGCGAGGGCCTCGCGGATCCTCGCCGGGTCGGTGAGCGTCCACGGGGTGTGGCGCGGGAACGGTCCCTCGAGGACGCGCTCCACCAGGTCCGGCGGCGCGTAGGCGAGCAGCACGAGCCCGACCCCGGTCGCGGTCATGGCCCACCGGCCGCCGACCCGGATGTGCACCTCGACGGCGCGGGTGCCCGCCAGGCGCTCGACGTAGACGATCTCGTCGTCCTCGCGCACGGCGAGCTGGACGTTCTCGCGGGTGACGGCGCAGAGGTCCTCCAGGTAGGGCAGCGCCCGCTCGCGCAGGCCCGGGCCGCGCGGTGCGAGCGCGCCGACCTCCCAGAGCCGCAGCCCCACCTGGTAGCGGCCGTCGCCGTCGCGCTCGAGCGCGCCCCAGGCCTCGAGCTCGGCGACGAGCCGGTGGGCCGTCGAGAGCGGCACACCGGACCGGCGCGAGATCTCGCTGAGGGTCAGGGTCGGGCGCTCGTCGGAGAACGCCTCGAGCAGGCGCAGCGCCCGGGCCACGACCGGCCCGGTCGACGGTCGCTCCGGGGGGAGCGCGGGGCCGGTCGGCACATCGGGGTGGGAGACGGCCATGTCCCCTCCGGTGGCGTCGGCGTACGGATCGCGGCGAGTGTGCGAGGCGTCACCCGACGCGACCAACGTCCGTTTCCGCATGCCGGAAGACCGGTGTCAGGCGGGTGTGAGCCGGACCGGGACCGTCGCGAACCCCCGCAGCCAGTTCGAGAGGCGGGGACGCGACGGGCCCGCGGGCTCGAGCCGCCCCACCCGGCGCGCGAGGGCGCCCAGCAGGGCCTCGGCCTCCATCCGCGCGATCACCTGTCCGACGCAGTTGTGGACGCCGCCGCCGAACGCGGTGTGGCCGGCGGCACGGCGGTGCAGGTCGAAGTCGTCCGGGGTGTCCCACCGCCGGGGGTCGCGGTTGGCGGCGCCGAGCATCATCAGCACCTTCTCGTCGGGCCGGACGACCGCGCCGGAGACCTCGACGTCCGTCGTCGCCGTGCGGCCGATGACCGGGCTCGGGGTGTGCAGGCGCAACCCCTCCTCGAACGCCGCGCGCGCCAGCCCCGGCTCCGCGCGCAGCGCCGCCCACTGGTCGGGGTGGCGGGCGAGTTCGTGGATGGTCGAGGCGAGGGCGAGGATCGTCGTGTCGATGCCCGCCGAGAGGAACGAGCGGACCAGCAGCGCCGCGTCCCCGACGGTGATGTCGCCCGCGTCCGCGTGGGCGTAGATCGCGGCGCCGATCCCGTCGTCGGTCAGCGCCTCGCGCCGCATCTGCCAGGCCACGTACTCCCGGGCCGCGCCCGCGCGGCGCTCGGCCTCGGCGCGCAGCTCGTTGTGCGGTCCCTGCGACTCGAAGTTCAGCGCCGCGTAGGGCAGCAGGTGCTCCCGGCCCTCGGGTGCCATCCCCACGGCGTCGGGCAGGACGGTCATCGGGAAGCGCTCGGCGAGGGTGGTGGCGGCATCGACGTCGCGGGCGTCCAGCGCCTCGTCGACGATCCGCGCCGCCGCCGCGGCGAACCGCTCGGCCAGCCCGGCCAGCGCCCGCGGCGCCAGGACCCGGTTCATCACCCGGCGGGCGGGCGTGTGCTCCGGCGGGTCGGTGTCGAGCAGCACGCTCGGCGGGCGCCAGCCCTCCCCGCGGCGGATGTCGGCCAGCCCGGTGCCCGCGGCGGACGACCACGTCGCGGGGTCGCGGAAGATCGCCGCGACGTCGGCGTGCCGCCCGGCGGCCCACACCCCGTGGGCGGTCAGCCACACGAGCGGCGCGGCCTCGCGGATCGCGGTGTCCGCCGGCACGGGGTCGGCCAGGACGTCGAGGGCGAAGGGGTCCACCGCGAGCTCCACCACGGGGTGCAGGGAACCACCGCGCGCCGGCCGGCGGGCACGCCGGCGGGCCGGTCTCCCGCATGCCGGGAGACGTCGTGGCGGGCGCCGGGGCGTCGTCCGCACCCTCGCGGTCACCGCACGACCCGAGGAGCCCGCGTGACCACCAGCCCAGATCTCACCGCACCCGACACCTTCGCCCGCCGCGAGTGGCCCCGCGCCGCCTGGTACGCCGCCGCGTACGACGTCGAGGTGGGCGCGCACCTGCTCCCGCGCACGGTCGCGGGCGCGTCGCTGGTGCTGTTCCGCACCCCGTCCGGGGAGGCCCGGGCACTGGAGAACGCGTGCTGGCACCGGCTGCTGCCGCTCTCGGAGGGCAAGCTGCTCGGCGACGAGGTCATGTGCGGCTACCACGGGCTGCGCTACGACGCCGACGGCCGCTGCACGTTCATGCCCTCCCAGCGCACGATCAACCCGTCGGCGCGGGTGCGCTCCTACCCGGTGGTCGAGCGCCACCGGTTCGTCTGGGTGTGGACCGGTGACCCGGCCGACGCCGACCCGGCGACGGTCCCGGACCTGCACTGGAACGACGACCCGGAGTGGGCCGGCGACGGGCGGCTCATCCACGTCGACTGCAACTACAAGCTGATCGTCGACAACCTCATGGACCTCACCCACGAGACGTTCGTGCACGGCGGGAGCATCGGGCACCGCTCGGTGGCCGAGTCGCCGTTCGAGGTCACCCACGGCAAGGGCACGGTGACCGTCACCCGCTGGATGATCGACGTGGAGGCGCCGCCGTTCTGGGCCCGGCAGCTGGAGTGGCGGGGCGCGCCGGCGGGCAACGTCGACCGCTGGCAGATCATCCACTTCACCCCGCCCGGGACGATCGCCATCGACGTCGGCGTCGCCCCCACGGGCACCGGCGCGCCCGAGGGCGACCGGTCGGCGGGCGTCAACGGCTTCGTGCTCAACACGATGACCCCGGAGACCGGCACGTCCACCCACTACTTCTGGGCGTTCGCGCGCAACTACGCGCTGGGCGACCAGCGCATCACCACGCTGCTGCGCGACGGGGTCAGCGGCGTGTTCGCCGAGGACGAGGAGGTGCTCGCCGCCCAGCAGCGCGCGATCGACGCCCACCCCGACAAGGACTTCGCGAACCTCAACATCGACGGCGGCGCGATGTGGGCGCGCCGGATGATCGACCTGATGCTCGCCGCCGAGGACGCCTCGTACGCCGAGGCCGGGGCCCGGGCCGAGCGCGAGATCGCCGAGCACGACCGCCGCGACCCCGGCGCGGGCGCCGAGCGGGAGGTCGCTCGCGCCCGGGCCGAGGCCGAGGCCGCACGGGGCCGGGCGTGAGCGCGCTGGTCGGCGCCGTCGTCCGCGACGCCCGGGAGGTCGCCGAGGGCGTGCGCCAGCTCGACCTCGTGCCCGACGACGGCGTGCGTCCCGTCCCGGCGGGCGCCCACGTCGACCTCGCGCTGCAGGTCGACGGGCTGCCGGTGACGCGCTCCTACTCCGTCGTCGGGGCGTCGCCGGTGGACGGCGCGTACCGGATCGCGGTGAAGCTGGTCGACGACAGCCGGGGCGGCTCGCGTCGGGTGCACGCCCTCGTGCCCGGCGAGCGGCTGGCGATGCGCCACCCCGTCAGCGACTTCGCCCTCGACCCGCACCGCCCCGGGCACCTGCTCGTCGCGGGCGGCATCGGCATCACGCCGCTGGTGGGCATGGCGGAGGTCCTCGTCCGCCGCGGCGGGCCCGTCCGGCTGGCCTGGGCCGGGCGCCGGGCCGCAGCGCTGCCCTACGTCGAGCAGCTGCGCGACCTGCTCGGCGACGGGTCGGTGTGCCTCGCGGTCTCCGAGCGGGGAGAGCGGCTCGACGTGGCGGCCGAGGTCGCGCGGCTGCACACGGACGGGGAGGCGTACGTGTGCGGCCCGCCCCGGCTCACCGACGCGGTGCGCGCGGCGTGGCGGGAGCAGGGCCGGCCGGCGCACCGGCTGCGCACCGAGACCTTCGGCACCGCGGGCCGCCACCCCACCGAGCCGTTCGACGTCGAGGTCCGCGACCACGGCGTGACGGTGCACGTGCCGCGCGACCGCACCCTGCTCGCGGCGCTCGCCGACGCGGGCGTCGAGGTCGTGGCCGACTGCCTGCGCGGCGAGTGCGGCCTGTGCACGGTGACGCTGCTCGACACCGGCGACCGGGCCGTGGACCACCGCGACGTGTTCCTCGACGCCGACGAGCAGGAGACCGGCGCGCGGCTCTGCGCGTGCGTGTCGCGGTCGGTCGGCGGCCGGATCGCCATCGACACCGGGTACCGGCCCTGATCAGTCCTCCTCGTCGCCCGGTGCGGCGAGCGCCAGGCCCAGGAGCAGGCGGTCGCGGGCGTCGGTGAGCCGGCGGCCGGTGAGGGTCTCGAGGCGCGCCAGGCGGTACATCACCGTGTTGCGGTGGCAGTACAGGACGCCCGCCGCGCGGGACGGTGAGCCGTCGGCGTCGAGCACCGCGCGCAGGGTGTCGAGCAGGGTCGCGCGCTCCCGGGTCGGCAGGTCGAGCAGGTCGCCCAGGGCCGCGCGGCGCAGGCGCGGGGCGAGGTCGGGTGCCTCGGCGAGCAGCGCCTCGGGCAGCCGCTCGTCGAGGCCGGTGACGGCGCCGGCGCCCGCCGGGAGGGTGCGCGCGGCGAGGCGGGCCCACCGGTGCGCGAGGTCGAGACGGCCCAGCCCGGCCACCGGCGGCGACACCCCCACCGGCCCGCACGCCCGCCGCCGCAGCGCCTCGCTCACCGCGGGCAGGGCGGCGGCCGCGTCCTCGGCCGGGACGACGACGCCGACCAGCTCCGCCGAGCGCGCGTGCCACAGCGACGGCGCGATCCCGGCGAGCGCGTCCGCCGGCGACGGCAGCGGGTCGTCCTCGCCCTCGGCGATCGGCGCGACGACGCACAGCAGCTCGGCGTCCTCGGGCACGTCGAGCAGGCGGGCCGCGTCGCGCACCACCGCCGGCTCGTGGCCCCGCCCGGCGAGCAGGCCCTCGAGCACGGCCCAGCGCCGCCCCAGCTCGAGCCCGCGCAGCCGCGCCTCCTCGCGGCGGTAGGCGTCGACGAGGCGGTCGGAGCTCGCGTCGAGGATGCGCCAGACGTCGTCCGCGATCGCCGGGAGCGCCGCGTCGTGGACGCCGTCGAAGCGCGTGCGCGCCACCTCGCGCATCCGCTCCCACACCAGCCGCCCGCACTGGCGGTAGGCGCGCAGCACCACCTCGAGGGGCACGCCCTGCCGGGCCCGCCGCCGCCCGGTGTCGACGGTCAGCGCGGCGGCGTCGACGTCGGCGGGCAGGTCGCCCGCGAGCTGGGTGAGCAGCCGCTCGAGGCTCGCGCGGCACGTCGCCCGCAGGTCGTCGTCCACCGGGACGCCGAGCACGTCGTAGACGTCCTCGCCCTCGAGGATGCGGCCGGTCAGGCAGTCGGCGAGGTCGTCGACGTCGGTGAGCAGGGCGCGGCAGAGCACCGTCAGGGTGTCGGCGGTGACGGCCACCGCGACAGCTTGCCGTGCCACGCGCTGTGCGGTCCACGTCACATGTTGTGCTCGGCGCCCATGTCGTCCGATCTCGACAGCGGCGACGATCCAGGGCATGACGGCGACGGGTGCGGAATCGGGAGCAGGCGTGGGCCGCCGCGAGGTCCGCCGGACCTCGATGGTCAGCCTGCTCGGCTCGACCATCGAGTGGTATGACTTCTTCATCTACGGGACCGCCGCCGCGCTGGTCCTCAACACCGCGTTCTTCCCGAGCGTCGACCCGTTCGTCGGGACGCTCGCGGCCTTCAGCTCCTTCGCCGTCGGGTTCCTCGCGCGCCCGATCGGCGGGATCATCTGGGGCCACTTCGGGGACCGCATCGGGCGCAAGAAGGCGCTGGTCTCGGCGCTGTTCCTCATGGGGGCGTCGACGACGCTCGTCGGCCTGCTCCCCAGCTACGCGACGATCGGGGTCGCCGCGCCGGTGCTGCTGTTCGTCCTGCGGATCCTGCAGGGGCTGGCGGTCGGTGGGCAGTGGGGCGGCGCGGTCCTCATCGCCACCGAGTACGCCCCGCCGCACCGCAAGGGCTTCTACGGCAGCTTCCCGCAGCTCGGCGTCCCGATCGCCGTGATCGTGTCCAACGGCCTGTTCCTCGCCCTCGAGGCCGGGCTCGGCGAGGAGGCGTTCGAGTCCTGGGGCTGGCGGGTGCCGTTCCTGCTCTCGATCCTGCTGATCGGCGTCGCCCTCTACGCGCAGCTGCGGCTGGAGGAGACCCCGGCGTTCAAGGAGATCGCCGCCAGGGACGTCTCGGGGGCCGAGGGCGCCCCGAAGAAGCGCTCGCCGATCATCGAGGTGCTGCGCTCGCACCCCAAGCAGGTGATCCTCGCCGCCGGGTCGTTCATCGCGGTCAACGGCGGCTTCTACATCTACATCGTCTACGCGCTGTCCTACGGCGTGAAGGTGCTCGACCTGCCCGAGTCGACGATGCTCGTCGGGATCCTTGGCTCGAGCGCGGTGAACCTCGCGCTGATCCCGCTGTTCGCGCTGCTGTCGGACCGGGTGGGCCGACGGCCGGTCTACCTCGCCGGCGCGGTCGGCACGGTCGTCGCCGCGTTCCCGGTGTTCTGGCTGATCGACACCAGGTCGACGTTCCTGATCTTCCTCGGGCTGCTGATCGGCGGCATCGCCAACTCGGCGATGTACGGGCCGCAGGCGGCGCTCTTCGCCGAGCTGTTCAGCGCCGAGGTGCGCTACTCCGGCGCGTCGCTGGGCTACCAGATCGGCGCGGTGCTCGGCGGCGGGCTCGCCCCGCTCATCGCCGCCTCGCTGTACGAGGCGACCGGCACCTCGGCGTCGACGTCGTGGTACCTGCTCGCGATGGGCGTCGTCACCGCGGTCTCGGCCTGGCTGCTGCACGAGACGCACCGGCCGAAGGAGTTCGTCTAACCCGGCCGCTTCGCCGGCTTGCCCCGCCACGCCAGTGACCGCGCGTCGAGCTCGCGCACCAGCGGGTCGCCCTCGATGAGCATCCGCTCCCCCTGGGCGACGGCGTGGGCGAGGCGCTCGTCGTCGAGCCGGCGGTACGCCGCGCCGCGGGCCCGGCCGAGCACGTCGTACCAGCACCCGCCGACGGCGTCGTCGAGCAGGACGCGGCCGAAGCAGTGGTCGCGGCGGATGACCCAGCCGCCCCGCGCGGCCGCCGCCGGGAGCTCGTCGTCGACGAGCTCCCGGTAGCGGGCGAGCAGGGCGTCGCGATCGGCCATGACCCCGGCTACCCGGGTTACTGGCTGGTATCGCTCGCTGAGCGAGCGATACCAGCCAGTAACCGTCGTCGGGCGGGGGCTCAGCGTCGCCGCTTGGCCTCGTCCTCCGCCTCGGCCAGCTCGAGGGCCTCAGCCTTCTTCTCCGCCGCCTCCCGCTCGGCGGCGACGGCCTCGGACTCCTCCGCCACGCGCGTCTTCCGGGCCTCCTGGGCGTGGGCGTCGACGCGCTCCTGCGCCTTCGCCTCGTCGCGCTCGGCCTGCTCCTTGCGCTGCTGCTCGCGCTGCTCCGCCTGCTGGACCCGCTGCCGGCGCTCCTTCTCCAGCTCCTGCTGCTGGTCGCGCTTCTGCTCGCGGACCTGCTCGCGCTGCTGCTGGTCGGCCTCGCGGCGCTGCCGCAGGCGGTCGTCGGCCACCTCGCGACGGGCGTCTGCGGCCCGGTCGCGCTCGGCGGCCTCGCTGCGCTGCCGCACCCGCGCGTCCTTGATCCGTCCGTCCGCGGACAGCTCGGGGTCGCCGAGCACGGAGCCCAGCACGCCGCGCACGGTGGCCTCGACGCTGTCGAACGCCAGCGCCGGGCCCCACTCCTTGTTGCCGCCGTTGCCGGTGACCTGGGCCAGCAGGTCGACGGGCACGCGGGCCACGCCGAAGCCGACCGACACGATCGTCCGGGGCACCACGGCCAGGGGGTTCGCCATGGGTCAGTCCTCCTCGAGGGTCTCGATCGCGTCCGCGTCCCGGCGCGCCCGCTCCGCCCGGACCTCCTCGTCCCGCGCGCGACCCTCGGCGTCCGCGCGCTCGCGCACGGCGTCCACCTCGTCGCGGCGCAGCTCCTGCTCGCGGGCCTGCGCGACCTGCTCGGTCGCCTGCTTCCGGACCGCGGTGTCCTGCGCGGCCCGCTGCTGCTCGGCGCGCCGGTCCTGCTCCGCGCGCTCCTCGCGCGCCGCGGTCGCGTCCTCGACGGCGATCCGCTCGCGCTCGACCGCGAGCTCCTCCTCCTTGGCCTTCGCCTCGGCCTCCTCGCGCTTCTGCGCGGCGAACTCGTCGGCGCGCTTCGCCTCCTTGGCGACGTCGGCCTTCTCCTGCTGCAGCTCGCCCTCGGCGCGCAGGTCCTGGTTGTCGGTGATCGCTCCGGCCGCCTGCTTGGCGGCGCCCGCGATGCGCTGACCCACGCGCGTCGCCTTGCTGGACTCGGCGGGATCGGCCATCTGCCCCTCCTCCTACTGACCGGTACGGCTCGACGCGTGGTACCCACTGCGTCGACCGGAGGATCACCCGGCCCACCGCGTGCGTGGCCGCGCGAACGGGCACGCTCCGGAGGTGACGACGACAGCACCCGCCCCGGCCCGTCCCACCCCGCCCGACCCCCAGCGGGTGCGCCACAGCGGGCCCGACGGCATCGCCCTCCCGATCCCGTTCCTGGGCACGATCGAGCTGTCCCGCGCCGAGCTCGCCTACGTCGGGGGGATCGCGGGGCTCGCCGCCCTGGGGCTGCTGGAGTGGCCGATCGCGCTCGTCATCGCCGGCGGCCACGTGCTCGCCGCCGACCGCTCCAGCAAGACGGTGCGGGACCTGGGCGACGCGATGACCGAGGCCTGAGGCGTCACCTCGGGGTCGGCACGCCCTCCCCGGAGGACCGGAGCTCGGCCCGCAGCCGCTTCGCCGCGTCGGCGAGGGCGCGCATCTTGCCGTAGGCCGCCTCGCGCGGCAGGTACTTCAGCCCGCAGTCGGGCGCGAGCACGAGCTGCTCGGGCGGGAACAGTTCGAACGCCCGCCGGGCCCGCGAGGCCACGACGCCCGGGCTCTCGACCGCCGGGTCCGACAGGTCGAGCACCCCGAGGATGATCGTCTTGTCGGTCAGGTCCCTCAGCACCCCGAGGTCGAGCCCGGACTGCGCGGTCTCGATCGAGATCTGCTTGACCGGCGTCCCCGCCAGCTCGGGCAGGAACGAGTAGCCCTCGGGACGCTCGTGGATGATCGCCGCGTAGCCGAAGCAGATGTGCACCGCGGTGGTGCCCGTGACGCCGTCGAGCGCGGCGTTCAGCGCCTCGAGCCCGTAGGCGCGCGCCGCGTCGGGCCGGGCCTGCATGTACGGCTCGTCGATCTGCACGACGTCCGCGCCGGCCGCGAACAGGTCGCGGATCTCGGCGTTCACCACCGCCGCGTACGCCATCGCGGCCGCGCCCGGGTCGCCGTAGTGGTCGTCCTGGGCCTGCTGGGACATCGTGAACGGCCCCGGCACGGTCATCTTGATCGTGCGGTCGGTCGCCGAGCGCAGGAAGTGCAGGTCGTCGACCTGGATCGCCTGCGGCCGGCTGATCGGACCGGTGATGCGCGGGACCGGGTTGGGGTGCCCGCTGCGGTCCAGCGCCGTGCCGGGGTTGTCGACGTCGACGCCGTCGAGCGCGGTCGCGAAGTGGTTCGAGTAGCTCTCCCGGCGGATCTCGCCGTCGGTGAGGACGTCGAGCCCGGCCTTCTCCTGCGCCCGCACCGCGAGCAGCGTCGCGTCGTCCTGGGCCTGCGCGAGGAACTCCGGCGCGACCCGCCACAGCTCCTTCGCGCGCACCCGGGGCGGGAAGCGGTCGGCGAGCTTGCCGCGGTCGATGAGCCAGTCGGGCTGGGCGTAGCTGCCGACCAGGGACGTCGGCAGCAGCGGCAGCTCGGCCATCAGGGGGTCTCCTCGCGGGTGGGCTGCAGGACGAAGTCGTACGCGGCCTCGTACCACGGCTCGGCGCTCCGGCCGCCGTCCGGCGTCGGGCCCGGCTCGCGCTCGACGAACGGCACGATCAGCTCGCGCTTGACCCCGAACACGACGTCGCTGTCGAGGTACTGCGCGCCCTCGCGGAACAGGTGGGTGATCAGCGGCTCGTAGCCGGGCACGTTGAGCAGGAAGTGCACGTGGGCGGGCCGGTAGTGGCTGATGTCGGTCTGGTGGATGAGCGCGCCGACCGGGCCGTCCATGGGGATCGCGTAGCCGAGCGGCGCGATCGTGCGCACGCAGTAGGTGCCGTCGGCGCGCGAGGTGTACTTGGCCCGCAGGCGCGCCTCGTCGACCGGGAGCTGCGACTCGTAGGCGCCGTCGTCGTCGGCCTGCCACACGTCGAGCACCGCGCCGGGCACCGGGGCGCCGTCGAGCGACCGCACGGTGCCGTGGACGTAGAGCGGCACCCCGCTGATGCCCTCGGACATGTCGGCGCCGTAGCCGAGCTCCGGCGAGCCCTCGATGTGGAACGGGCCGAGCACCGTCGCGGGCGTGGCGCCCTCGGTGAAGCGGTTGTTCTGCTGCACGACGAGCATCGACAGCCCGAGCACGTCGGAGGCGAGGATGAACTCCTCGCGCTTGTCGTCGCTGATCTGGCCGGTCTCGGTGAGCCACCGGATGGCGGCCATCCACTCCGCCTCGGTCAGCTGGGTCTCGCGGGCGAACGCGTGCAGGTGGCGGACCAGCGCGCTCATCAGCTCCGCGGTGCGCGGGTCGTGCGCGGTGCCCCACCGGGCGGCGGCGAGGTCGGTGATCGTGTCCTCGGTGACCGTGACGGGTGTCTGCGTCATCGCATCCTCACAGCGGTGGTGGCTCGTAGGGATCAGCATCGACCGGTCGGTTGTTGAGGTCCACCGACAGGAAGACGTCGTTCGCGACGGGGTGGCGCAGCTCCTCGGCGAGCTGGCCGATCAGTCCCGCGCACCGGGCGAGCAGGGCGAAGGCCCGCAGCAGCTCGAGCGGCAGGCGCAGGTCGGCCAGGGCGGCCCCGCAGACGCCCGCGCCGTTGAGCGGGAGCTGCTTGCCGAGCACCTCGGCGTGCACCCGCCCGATCGCGGCGAACAGCGCGAGGTGCGGGCCGGTGACGCCCTCCTCGGCGGCGATCGCCATCAACCGGGGCGTGCGCGGGTCGCCGTCCTTGTGGACGTGGTGCCCCAGGCCGGGGACGAACTTCCCGGCCTCGCGCTGCCGCCGGACGGTCGCGCGCGCGAGGTCGTCCCAGCCGGCGTCGTCGGTCGGCAGCCCGGACCCGATGGTCGAGCTCCGCTCCGCTGCGTCTCCGGCTGCGGCGACCAGGACGTCGTGCAGGAACCGGCCGCAGTCCTCGGTGACGCCCAGGAAGCGCGACCCGCCGGCGAGCAGGCCGGCCGCGAGGGCGCCCTGCACGGAGTCCGGCGCCGACAGGTACGCCAGCCGGCTGATGATCGCCGTGGGCGTGTAGCCGTGGTCGGCCAGCGCGGCGAGCACCGCCTCGAACACCCGGGTCTCCCCCGGCGTCGGGCGGCGCTGGGTCGCCAGCCAGAACGCGAGCTCGCCGAACGAGACCTCGCCCATGACGTCGTTCGCGAGGTCGTGGCCGAGCAGCGTGATGGCGTCGCGCGACGAGGCGCCCAGCGCGGTCGGGTACTCAGGCACGGTCACTCAGCCACTTCCGCAGCTCGGTCCCGTGCTCGTCGAGCTCGGGCGGCGGCAGCTCGTAGGACACCGGGGTGTCGGAGAAGCGGATGGGGTTGCGGGTGGTGGGCACCGCCCGGTCGCCCTCCCCCACCTCGACGACCGGCCCGAGACCGAAGCGCTCGGCGATGGCGAAGCCGCCGGCGACCGAGTTGATCGGCCCGCACGGCACGCCGGCGTTCACCAGCAGGTCGAACCACTCCTCGGCGCCCTTGGCCGCGAGCGCCTCGACGAGGATGGGCTTGAGCTCCTCGCGGTGCTCGGTGCGGTCGGCGTTGCGCAGGAACCGCGGGTCGTCGGCCAGCTCGGGGCGGCCGAGGACCTGGACGAGCTTGCGGAACAGGCCGTCGTTGGCCGCGGCGATGACGATGTCGTTGTCCGCGGTGGGCAGCGGCTCGTAGGGCACGACGCTCGGGTGCGCGTTGCCCATGCGCGTCGGGACGACGCCGCCCGCGGCGTACGCCGAGCTCTGGTTGACCATGCCCGACATCGCCGACGCCAGGAGCGAGAGCTCGACGTGCTGGCCGCGCCCGGTGGCGTCGCGGTGGCGCAGCGCGGCGAGGATGCCGATGAGCGCGTCCTTGCCCGCCATGACGTCGAAGATCGAGATGCCGGCGCGGAACGGCGGCCCGTCGGGCGCGCCGGTGAGGCTCATCAGCCCGGAGACGGCCTGGACCATGAGGTCGTAGCCGGGGACGTGCGCCCCGCCGGTGGAGCCGAAGCCCGAGATCGAGGCGTAGACGAGGCCCGGGTTGTCGGCCGAGACCGACGCGTAGTCCAGCCCGTACTTCGCCATGCCGCCCGGACGCAGGTTCTCGATGAGGATGTCGGCCCGGCGCGCGAGCTCCTTGGCGACGGCGACGTCGTCCTCGTCGCGCAGGTCGAGCGCGATCGACCGCTTCCCGCGGTTGATCCCGAGGTAGTAGGTCGAGACCCCGTCGCGGGAGGGCGGCGTCCACGTCCGCGTCTCGTCGCCCTGGTGGGACTCGACCTTCACCACCTCGGCGCCGAGGTCGGCGAGCAGCATCGTGGCGTAGGGCCCGGCGAGCACCCGCGAGAAGTCGGCCACCAGCAGCCCGCTCAACGGGCCGCCGCCCGGCTGCGCACCGGACGGGTCCTCCACCGCCATTCCCGCCTCCGTCCGTCCAGCGGACACCTGTCCGCCACTGCGCGAGCCTGCTCCCGGCCCCCGAGATCGTCAACCCCGACGTCAGGACGCGCCCGTCACGCGCAGCGCGGCCACCGGGCACACCGCCGCGGCGCCCCGGGCGGCGTCCTCGAGCTCCGCGGGCAGCTCCACGCCGTCGTAGTGGTGGGTCAGGAACCCGTGGTCGTCCAGCTCGAAGATCTCGGGCGCGCGCGCCTCGCACTGCCCGTGGCCCTCGCAGCGGTCGTAGTCCGCCTCGATGCGCATCGTCGGCTCCCCCGGTGGTGGTCGGGTCTCCTCATCCGGTGTGGACCCTCACCGGCACCGAGGAGAAGGCACGGATGAGGTTGTTCAGGCCGCGCTCGGGCCGGCCGAGCTCGAAGCGCGTCACCGTGCGGGCCAGCGCCTCGAGCAGGGCCGCCACCTCCATCTTGGCGAGGCCCTGCCCGGCGCAGCCGTGCTCGCCGTACCCGAAGCCGAGCTGTTCCGGGGCCTCCGGGCGGGCCACGTCGAACACGTCGGGGTCGGCGAAGTGCCGCTCGTCGCGGTTGGCCGACGCGTAGAGGACCAGCACGCGCGACCCGGCCGGCACGGCGACGCCGCCGATCTCCGTGTCACGCGCGGCGAGGCGGCCGAATCCACGGATCGGTGACTCCAGCCGGACGATCTCCTGGACGGCGTTCGGGATCAGCCCGGGCTCGGCGCGCAGCCGGTCCCACTGCTCGGGGTGGGTGCCGAGGAGCCAGATCGCGCTGCCGACGGCGCTGATCGTGGTGTCCAGCGACGGGGCGAGGTAGTCGAGCATGAGCATCATCGCCTGCTCCTCGGTCACCTCCCCGCGGTCGCGCGCCTCGAGGACGCCCGCGCCGAGGCTGCCGGGCAGCACGTTGCCGTCCCGGACCAGCGCCGCGCCGTAGGCGGCCATCTCGCCGCACTGCGGCAGGGCGGCCCGGGCCCGCTCGTTCAGCGGACCGAACGAGTCGAAGTTGGCCCCGGCCCACCGCAGCAGGTGCTCGCGGCCCTCCTCCGGCCAGCCGATGAAGTCCGGGACGACCGACAGCGGCAGGGCGCGCGCGAGGTCGCCGACGGCGTCGAACGACCCTCGCGCGACGAGCCCCGCGACGAGCTCCTCGGCGGCCTCGGTGACCGTGTGGCGCACGGGGCGCAGGGCCCGTGGCGTGAGCCGGTGGGCCACGATGCGGCGCAGGTGGGCGTGGTGCTCGCCGTCACTGGCCAGCGTGCACCCGAGGATGGCCGCGTTGGCCGGCTCGTTGAGCGCGATGCCCGACGCGGACCGGAAGACCTCCGGGGCGGCCAGCACGGCCTTCGCGTCGTCGTACCGGGCGACCGCCCACGCGTCGTGCGCCGTCAGGTACACCGCGGGGCCGAGCTCGCGCAGCGCACGGTAGTGCTCGTAGGGCTCGAGCAGGGCCGCGTCGGTGTAGACGTCGGCGTCGTACTGCGGGCTCGTCGCGGTCGTCGTCATCGGCGTACCTCCGGGGTCGTCCTGCTGGCGAGCCGGAACGGACACGTGTCCGTCAGCCGAACGACGACCTTCCCCAGGCCTTCCGCCCGTGTCAACCGTCACGACCGGGCGTCCCGGCGGCGAGGCGGCGCAGGAGGTCCGCGGCCGCGTCCAGCTCGTCGTCGGCGACCTCGTGGGCGCGGCCGGGCTGTACCCGCAGCTCCACCGCGGCGCCGTGGTCGCGCAGCAGCGCGGCGAGCTCCTCGGTGGCCGCCAGCGGCACCCAGGCATCGGCGTCGCCGTTGGTGAGCAGCACCGGTAGGCCCGTGAGGTCCCCGGGCGGCCGCGGCCGGGCGGCGCCGGGCGGGCCGAACGCGGCCCCGGTCCAGACCAGCGCCCCCGCCCAGCGCCGCGGCCGGCGCAGGAGGTGGTCGGCGGCGAGACAGGCCCCCTGCGAGAACCCGCCCAGCACCAGTGAGCCGGCGCCGTGCCCGTGGACGGCGAGGGCGTCGGCGAGGGCGTCGACGACCTCTGCGGCCCGGTCCCGCTCGTCGAGCGTCTCCTCCGGCGGGTCGTGGACGCGTCCCGCGTACCAGGAGCGGTCCGGCGCGGCCGGGAGGACCCAGGTGACCGCGAGGTCGGGCAGGCGCGCCGCGAGCCGGCCCAGAACGTGCTCCTGCATCCATGCCGGGTCCTGGTCGCGGCCGTGCAGCAGCACGACCGCGAGCGTCCCGGCGCCCGGCGGCGCCCCGAGCACCGCGACCCCGGCGGCGTCGAGGGCCGTCGCGCCGTCCGGCCCAGCGGCTGGCGGCCGGCGGACACCGCCGTCCTCGACCTCACCGACCTCGTCGTCCACGTGGAGCACCTCCGGTGCCGAGGACGGCCCACCGTCGTCCGCCGACCACCCGCGCCGTGCCGCGAGCGGAGACGTCCGTGCACTGTAGAGAGAGGCACGAGACCTGGGCCACAGCTAGCGTCGGGTCGCGAGTGCACACGACGAGCAGGAGGTCCCCGGTGTCCCACATCCGCGGTTCCCACCACACGACGCTCTCGGTGGGCGGTGCCCAGGAGGACGTCGACTTCCACGTCGGGGCCCTGGGCATGCGGTTCATCAAGCGCACGGTGCTGTTCGACGGCTCGCTGCCGATCTACCACCTGTACTACTCCAACGCGGCCGGCGACCCGTCGGCGGTGCTGACGACGTTCCCGTGGCGCCAGGCCGGGCTCGTCGGCCGCCGCGGCACCAACCAGGCCCGCGAGGTCCTGCTCTCGGTCCCGGCCGACTCGCTGGACTTCTGGGAGCGGCGGCTCACCGAGCACCGCGTCGAGGTCACCAGCACCGAGGTGTTCGACCGCCGCCGGCTGCTGTTCGCCCACCCCTGCGGCATCGAGTACGCGATGGTCCCGACCGACGGCGACCCGCGCGTCGGCCACCCCGGGCAGGGCGTGCCGCCCGAGTACGCGATCCACGGCATCCACGGCGTGGGCATCCACGTCGCCACACCCGAGCGCATGGTCGAGTTCTCCGAGGAGGTGTTCCACTCCCAGGGCAAGCTGATCGAGGACGGGGACCGCGCCGCCTACCAGGTGGGCCAGGACAGCCACGGCAACCACGTCGAGCTCATCGCCGACTCCGCCGACGACCAGGGCACCTGGCGCTACGGGTCGGGCACCTTCCACCACGTCGCCTGGAACCTCGAGACGCTCGAGAACCAGGACGAGCTGAAGTTCGAGATCGAGGGCAACGGCTACACCGACATCTCCGAGCTCAAGGACCGCAAGTACTTCAAGTCCGTCTACGTGCGCACCCCGGCCGGGGCGCTGTTCGAGCTGGCGGTGACCCACGCCGAGGGCGGCTGGACCTGCGACGAGTCCCCGCACGAGCTCGGGCAGCGCTTCCAGCTGCCCGAGCAGTTCGAGCACCGCCGCGAGGAGATCTTCGCGAAGCTCGAGCCGATCGAGACCCCGGCGGCCCCCGACGAGGAGGAGGCCTGACCGCTGCTCAGGAGGCGGGCACGGTGACCCGCGGCAGTGCCGCGCGTCGGGCGAAGTCCGCGGAGATCTCGCCTGCGGCCGAGAGCAGCAGCGGCAGGTGGTGCTCGAGGAGGTGCTCCACCGACGTCTCGGCCGCGTGGCAGTTGACGTTGACCCCGGCGATCACCCGGCCCTCGCCGTCGCGCAGCGGCGCGGCGACCGAGCGGATCCCCGGGGCCAGCTGCTCGTCGGTGAGCGCCCACCCGCGCGCCCGCACCTCGCGCAGCACCGCGTCGCGCTCCTCGCGGTCGGGGCACCAGCGCGGCGTGAGCCCCGAGCGGGTCGGTTCGGCGAGGACGCGCTCGAGCTCGGCGGGCGGCAGCGCCGCGAGCTGCACCTTGCCCAGCGACGTCGGCAGCGCGGGGAAGCGCGTGCCGATCTGCACGGTCAGCGCCACGATCTTGGGCACGGCCACCCGGGCGACGTAGACGATGTCGGAGCCGTCGAGCTGGGCGACCGAGCACGACTCGCCCGTGCGCTCGACCAGGCGCTCGAGGTGGGGCCGCGCGACCTCCCACAGGCCCAGCGCGTCGACGTAGGCGACCCCGAGGTCGAGCACCCGCGGCGTCAGCGCGAAGCCGCGCTCGCCGACGCGGACGTAGCCCAGCTCGGCGAGGGTGAGCAGGATGCGCCGCGCGGTCGGGCGGGCGAGCCCGGTCGCCGCGGCGACCTCGGCGAGGGTCATCTCCGGGCGCACGGCCGCTCGGTGGGCGCCGAAGGCGGTGATCACGTCGAGCCCGCGGGCCAGCGACTCGATGAAGTCCGGTCCCGCTCCGTCACGCGGCACGTCCGCTCCGTCCTGCCGGGTCGGCGGAGCGTAACCCGCGTGACCGCCTGGCGGACAGTCCGCGTCGGCGCCGGCCGGCGAGGCACTCCTCAGCGTGTCGTTGACAGCTGTACCAGTCCCGGAGAACAGTGACCGCCATCATGTGACCGTTCACCGGACACCCGTCCGCGCGGTCGCCCGCCTTCGGCGCGGCAGCTCTGCTTCGCTCCGTGCCGCCCTCACCGCCGAGGAGCGTCTCCCATGGCCCAGACCCCCCGCCCGGTCGTCCTGCGTGGCGGCACGGTGCTCACCGTGGACGCCGGCCACACGGTGCTCGAGGGGCACGACGTGCTCGTCGTCGACGGCCGCATCGCCGGGATCGGCGTCGACCTGGCGGTGCCCGAGGGCACCGACGAGATCGACGCCCGCGGCGGCGTCGTCATGCCGGGGATGATCGACACCCACCGGCACATGTGGCAGACCGCCCTGCGCGGCTACGGCGCGGACTGGACGCTCACGCAGTACTTCGTCTGGAACTACCTCGAGCACGGGCGGCGCTTCCGGCCCGAGGACATCCACGCCGGCGACCTCCTCGCGGCGCTCGAGGCGATCGAGGCCGGGGTCACCACCTGCGTCGACTGGTCCCACAACCTCCAGACCCCGCAGCACGCGGACGCCGCGGTCGACGCCCTGGCGTCGGTGCCGGGACGGTTCGTGCTGGCCTACGGCAACATCCAGGACGCCCCGGCGCACTGGACCGCCGACCCCGGCTTCCGCGACGTCCTCGAGCGCCGCCGCGGCGACGTCGACGGCTTCCAGCTGGCGTTCGACGTCACCGGCGACCCGACGTTCCCGGAGAAGCCGGCGTTCGAGGTCGCCCGCGAGCTCGACCTGCCGGTCACCACCCACGCCGGTGTCTGGGGCGCGACCAACGACGACGGCATCCGCCTCATGCACGAGCACGGCTTCATGGGCCCGGAGACGATCTACGTCCACGCGGCGACGCTGACCGCGGACTCCTACCAGCGCATGGCGGCCACGGGCGGCTCGGTGTCGGTGTCGACCGAGAGCGAGCAGAGCGCCGGCCAGGGCTACCCGCCCTCCTGGGTGCTGCGCACGCACGCCATCCCGATGTCGCTGTCGATGGACACCTCGATGTGGTGGAGCGGCGACCTGTTCTCGGCCATGCGCTCGACGCTCAGCGCGGACCGCTCGCGCGAGCACCTCGAGGCGCACGCCGAGGGCGAGACGGTGACCCACCACGCGCTGCGCGCCGAGCACGTCGTCGACATGGCCACCATGGGCGGTGCGCGAGCCCTCGGGCGCGACGCGGAGATCGGCAGCGTCGAGGTGGGCAAGAAGGCCGACCTCGTGCTCGTGCGCAACGAGCACTCGCCGGTCGGGTTCCCCGTCCTGCACCCCTACGGCCACGTCGTCTTCCAGGCGCAGCGCGGTGACGTCGAGGCCGTGCTGGTCGACGGCCGGGTGGTCAAGCGCGACCACCGCCTGGTCGACGTCGACCTCGCCGCCGCGCGCCGCGCCGTCGAGCAGACCGTCGAGCACCTGCGCTCCGAGCTCGGCGAGGAGGCCTGGCAGCAGGGCATGAACCCCGACATCCCCGAGACCAAGGTCCTCGACAACCCGTACACCTACACCGAGTACCGGTCGGCGGCGACGCACGGCGCCTGACCCCGCGGCCGTCGACCCGGTCGAGGGCCGGCGGCCGCTCAGTCCGGGTCGACGCCGGCGTAGGCGTGCGCGAACCAGCGCCGCAGCAGCGGGTCGCGCTGCAGCGACGACACCCAACCCTCGCGCAGGCCGAGCCCGAACCCGTCGCGCTCGTCGCCCGCACCCGGCGGGGCGGTCATGATGCGCAGGAACCAGTCGGAGAACGCCTGGGTCCGCCAGATCGCGGGCAGGCGGGTCTCGCTGTAGCGCTCGGCGCGGGTCGGGTCACCGTCCGGCCCGAACCGCTCGATCAGCCCGTGGGCCAGCTCGACGGCGTCGAAGATCGCGAGGTTCATGCCCTTCCCGCCCGCGGGCGTGATCAGGTGCGCGGCGTCGCCGACGAGGAAGACCCTCCCCTGCTGCATCGGCGTCGTCACCCGCGTCCGCAGGTCGAGGACGTCGACCTCGGGGAGCTCGACGTCCCGCAGGGCGTCCCCCACCCCGAGGCGCCCGCCGATCTCGTCGCGGATGTGGTCCTGGGGCCAGTCGGCGGGCGACTGGTCACCGGGCACCTCGAGGTAGAGCCGTGTGACCTCCGGCAACCGGCGCATGTGGGCGGCGTAGCCGCGCGGGTGGGCGGCGTAGATCGTGTGGTCGACCAGCGGCGGCATCGCCGCGCTGATCACGAGGAAACGCATGGGGTGTCGACGATCGTGCCGGGTGACGGTGCCGGTCAGCGACCGCGCGACCGCGCTGCCCGCGCCGTCGCACCCGACCACCACCGCCGCCTCCAGCTCGCACGGTCCGTCGGGGCCGGTGGCACGGAGCGTGGCGCCGTGGGCGTCCTGCTCGACGTCGGTGACGCGGTGGCCGAACAGCACCTCGCCGCCGCGCTCGAGCAGCGACGTCGCGACCCGGTCGACCAGGGTGTGCTGGGGGAACACGTAGTGCGGGCGGCCCCCGGTCAGGGCGCCGTAGTCGATGAGCGCCGACTCGTCGGCGGTCCGGAACTCGCACCGGTGGTTCTCGGCGGCGAACTCCAGCACGGTGCCCGCGAGGCCCTCCTCGGCCAGCAGCTGCACGGTGCGGTACTCGATGATGCCGGCCTTGGGCAGCGTGCCCAGCTCCTCGCGGGGCTGGGACTCGACCACCGTCGTCGCGACCCCCGCCCGCTGCAGCAGCCACGCGAGGATCAGCCCCGCCGGCCCGGCCCCCGCGACGACCACGTCCGTGCGCACGACGCCACCTTCGCCCGCCGCGGCCCCGGTCCGCAGCGCGGCTCCCGGCGAGCGGGAGGGAGATCGGTTGGTCGACCGGCTCGGATCAGCGCCGCAGGGTGGACGACGGGGCCTCCCCGAACCGCGCCCGGTACGCGGCGGCGAAGCGGCCGAGGTGCGAGAAACCGTGCCGCATCGCGACCGCCGCGACGCCCTCGCCGGGTACCGCGGCGAGCAGGTCCTCGCGCGCGGCCTCGAGGCGCCGCCCTCGGAGGTAGGCCATCGGGGTGGTACCGAGCTCGCGACGGAAGGCCGCGTGCAGCGCCCGCTCGCTGGTACCGGCGCAGGCGGCGAGGTCGGCCACGGTCAGCGTGCTGTCGTGGGCGGCGTCGACGAGGTCGAGCACCCGGCGCATCACGCGCCGCGGGGCGGGCGGGGTGCGACGGAAGATCCGGTCGCGGTGGTTGTGCCGCGTGCCGAGCAGCAGCGCGGTGACCACGGCGTGCTCGACCTCGCTCGCCAGCACCGCCGGGACGTGACCGGGTGAGTGCGCGAGCAGCGCCCGCAGGCTCGCCACCGCCCCGACCACGGCGCGACCGGTGCCGTCGACGTCCAGTCCCGGCTCGAACTCCAGGGGCGCGTCGGGGACGTCCTCGACCAGGCCCCGGAGCCCCCGCTCGAGCCGCTCGCGCTCGACCGCGACCATGAACTGCTCGGTCCCCGGCCCCCAGCTCATGTCGACGCGTTCGGCGTAGTCGAGGACCGCACCGCGGCGGCGGTCGCCGGTGGTGGTCCGGCGGCCGGTCGCGAACGACACCGCCCCGCGCGGGACGAAGCTGATCGTCACCCAGGGGATCGGCGGCGTGCAGGTGACCGTGACGGGCGAGCGGTAGCGCGACCGGAGCACGCCGACCCCGCCCACCCGGCGCCAGGACACCGCGGCGTCGAAGTCCTCGACGTCGTCGTCGACGGTCATCGCGTGGCCGCACCCGAGGAACTCGATCGTCCGCGACCGGGCCACCGCGGGGCGCGAGGTGCGGATGTCGACGGTGTCCGCCGCGCCGAGCTCGGGGCGCGCCAGGTCCTCGGTGAAGAACGACATCGGTGTCCTCCGTCCCGCGGGATCCGCTGCAGGAACCGGCCGACGGCGGCGGTCAGCGGATCGTGCCGGACCCGGCCACTTCCTAGTGTCCGCACTCACATCCTGACGCGACAGCCCGCCGGTTGACCAGGAGGACCCATGACCCTGACCGACGTCGACCCGGTCACGCCGCCGGTCCAGCGGCGCGGCGCGGGAGGCGGAGAGATCGCCTACCGCCGCGCCGGGCAGGGCCACCCGGTGCTGCTCCTGCACTCCGCGGGCGGCGCGAACGAGTGGGGGCCGCTGCAGCTCGGGCTCGCCGGCGTCGGGGATCTCGTCGCTCCCGACCACCCCGGCTTCGGGCTCTCCGACGACCTCCCCGAGCTGCACACGGTCGACGACCTCGTCTACCACTACCTCGACCTGCTCGACGGTCTCGGCCTCGCCCAGGTGGACGTCGTGGGCGTGTCCTTCGGCGGCTGGGTCGCCGCGGAGCTCGCGATGCACTCCCCCGAGCGCGTCCGCCGCCTCGTGCTCGGCGCCGCGGTGGGTCTGCGCATCCCCGAGGCGCCGATCGCGGACCTGTTCCTCATGAACCCGCCGCAGCTGATGCGCGCGCTGTTCCACGACGAGGCCCTGGTGACCGCGGCGCTCTCGGCCGAGCCCACCACCGACCAGATCCTCGCCACCTACCGCGACCTCGGCGCCCTGGCACGCTTCGGGTGGCACCCGTTCCTCAACGACCCGAAGCTCGAGCGCCGCCTGCACCGCATCACCGCGCCGACCCTCGTGCTCGCCGCCGGCGAGGACCGCCTCGTCCCCCGCGACCACGCCGAGCGCTACGCCGCGCGGATCCCGCACGCGCGGCTGCAGGTCGTCGAGGACTGCGGCCACGCCCTGCACGGCGAGCGGCCCGCCGAGGTCACCGCCGCCGTCGTCGAGCACCTGGGGAGCTGAACATGAAGGTCAACTTCTTCCACCTGATGCCCTACCCGTACCTGCCCGACGACTTCGACGACGTCGAGAAGTACCCCTCGCCGTCGCTGACCTTCTCCAACGCCCACTTCGACCCGGCCGTCGGCGTGGACCTGTACCACCGCTACCTCGACGAGCTCGAGTACGCGGAGTCGGTGGGGTTCGACGGCATCGTCGTCAACGAGCACCACCAGTCGGCGTACGGGACCATGCCCTCGCCCAACATCATGGCCGCGGCGCTGGCCCGCCGGACGAGCCGCGCGACGATCATGGTGCTGGGCAACGCGATCCCGCTGCGCGGCAACCCGTTGCGGGTGGCCGAGGAGATCGCGATGCTCGACCACCTGACGAAGGGCCGACTGCTGTCGGGGTTCGTGCGCGGGATCGGCTGGGAGCACTTCGGGCACAGCATCAACCCCGCCGACTCGCGGTCCCGCTTCAACGAGGCCCACGACCTGATCAAGAAGGCGTGGACCGAGCCGGGGCCGTTCAGCTGGTACGGGCAGCACTACGAGTACCGCTACGTCAACATCTGGCCCCGCCCGCTGCAGCAGCCGCACCCGCCGATCGCGGTGCCGGGCGCCGGGAGCCCGGAGACGATGCGCTGGGTGGCCGAGAACCACTACACCTACGTCTCGGTCTACGCGCCGACCCGGGTCGTGAAGACCTGGTTCGACGGTTACCGTGCCGCGGCCGCCGACCTGGGGTACGTGCCCGAGCCCGAGAAGATCGGGATGGCGCTGCCGGTCTTCGTCGGCGAGGACGACGCGTCGGCCCACCGCGAGGCCCGCCAGTACGTCGAGTGGCTGTTCCACCGGGGGCTACGGCAGGGCCTGGAGATCGTCTTCCCGCCCGGCTACATGAGCCCGGCGGCCATGAAGGGCCTGCTCAAGGCCAACCTCAAGGCCTACCCGGAGCTGTCCTACGAGGAGCTCCTCGAGCACGGGTACGTCGTCGTCGGCGGCCCCGAGCAGGTCCGCAACCGGCTCGGGGAGCTGCGCGACGAGCTCGGGTTCGGCCAGCTCATGGCGATGCTGACCATCGGGGCCATGCCGGCGGAGATGGTCCGACGGAACACCGAGATCTTCGCCGCCGAGGTCATCCCGGAGCTGAAGAGGGCCCCGGCGACCGTCCCGGGCTGACCGTTACACGCGGCAACGAGCGCGCAGTCCGGACGCAATCACCCCGCAACCGATCCCGCTGATCGTGAGGAGGACACCGAGCGACACGGGGAGCGATCATGGAGTTGTCGGGCGGGCACTGGCCGGTCGTCGTCGTGGGGGGCGGGCAGGCCGGGCTGTCGATGAGCCGGTGCCTGGGGCGTCGGGGCATCGACCACGTCGTGCTCGAGCGGGCCGAGGTGGCGCACTCCTGGAAGACCTATCGCTGGGACACGTTCTGCCTGGTCACCCCCAACTGGCAGTGCCAGCTTCCCGACTTCCCCTACGCCGGTGACGACCCGCACGGCTTCATGGTCCGCGACCAGATCGTCGACTACCTCGAGGCCTACCGGACGTTCGTCGACCCGCCGATCGTCGAGGGCGTCGAGGTCACGCGGGTCACGCGCGACGACCGCGGCACCTACCGGGTGGCCACGAGCGCGGGCGACCTCTCCGCCGACCAGGTCGTGGTGGCGACCGGCGGCTACCACACGCCGATCACCCCGCCGCTGTCCCAGCCGCTGCCCGAGGAGATCCACCAGGTGCAGTCGCAGGACTACCGGTCGGGCGCGCAGCTGCCGCCCGGGGAGGTGCTGGTGGTGGGCTCGGGGCAGTCCGGGGCCCAGATCGCCGAGGACCTGCACCTCGAGGGCCGGACGGTGCACCTCGCCGTGGGCGGGGCGCCCCGCGTCGCGCGCTTCTACCGGGGACGGGACGTCACCGACTGGCTCGCGGCGATGGGCTACTACGACATGCCCGTCACCGAGCACCCGCGCCGCGAGGCGGTGCGCGCCCAGGCCAACCACTACGTCACCGGCCGCGACGGCGGCCGCGACATCGACCTGCGCGCCCACGCGCAGGACGGCATGAGGCTCTACGGCCTCCTCGCCGACCACCGCGACGGCGTCCTGCACTTCAAGCCCGACCTCACCGAGCGCCTCGACCACGCCGACGAGGTCTCCGAGTCGATCAAGGACACCATCGACCGGTACATCGCCGACGCGGGCATCGACGCACCACCCGAGCCGCGGTACTCCCCCGTGTGGCGGCCGGCCGGGGAGACCCTCGAGCTCGACCTCGCCACGTCGGGCATCACCTCGGTGGTCTGGTGCATCGGTTTCCGCCAGGACTTCGGGTGGGTCGACGTGCCGGTCTTCACGGGGAGCGGCGCCCCGGCCCACAGCCGCGGCGTCACGAGCTCGCCCGGCCTGTACTTCCTGGGCCTGCCGTGGCTGTGGACCTGGGGGTCCGGGCGCTTCTCCGGGGTCGGACGCGACGCGGAGTTCCTCGCCGACCGCATCCGCTCCCAGCGCGGCCTGACGGGTACCGGCCCCCGCGGCGACGTGTGCAACGTGCTCGCCCTGGGCTCCTGACCCGTTCCGAGCGAGGGGCACCCTCGCTCGGATAGATCGGTGAGGGGCGCCCCCCGCCCACTTCAGGAGGACGGCGGACTCGCGGCCTGCGCAGGCTGACCCGCCCGCGCAGGCCGCGACCCGGCGGGGAGCCTCAGGCCGACGGCGAACCGGAGGGGTCCGGGTGTCCCGGGGTGTTGGCCGGCGCGGGCGGCGTCTGCCCCGCCTGCGGCGTCTGGTCGCCGGTCGAGGCCACCGCCCCGGCGTGGCGCGGCAGCCCGAGGGACTGCCGCCGCTGCGAGGCCTCGCGCATCTTCTTCGCCGGCAACGAGAGCCGCCAGATCGAGCGCGTCGCCTGCCAGAACTGCCGCGGGAACGACCCCGTGGTGTAGGGCAGGTCGTACTTCTCGCACAGCGCGCGGACGCGCTCCTGGATCGCCGGGTACCGGTTGGACGGCAGGTCCGGGTACAGGTGGTGCTCGATCTGGTAGCCGAGGCTGCCGGACATGACGTGCATCAGCCGGTTGCCGGTGAAGTTGGCCGACCCGAGCAGCTGGCGCAGATACCACTCGCCCTGCGTCTCGTTCTCCAGCTCCTCCTCGGTGAACACCTCGGCGCCGTCGGGGAAGTGACCGCAGAAGATGATCGCGTAGGACCAGACGTTGCGGATCAGGTTCGCCGTCAGGTTGGCGGTGGCCGTCGGCCGGAAGTTCTTGCCCGTGAGCGCCGGGAAGAGGATGTAGTCCTTGCCGATCTGGCGGGCCTGCTTGACGAGGATCCCGCGGAACTTCTTCTTGAACTCCTCGGGGTCCTCGAGCTGCCACTTCACGAGGCCGTCGATGTCGAGGTCGTGCAGCGAGACGCCGTACTCGAACGCCAGCATCAGCATCGCGTTCACGACGGGCTGGGTCAGGTAGTACGGGTGCCACGGCTGGTCGGACCGGACGCGAAGGATCTCGTACCCGACGTCCTTGTCCTTGCCGATGACGTTCGTGTACGTGTGGTGCAGGTAGTTGTGGGAGTGCTTCCACTGGTCGGCGGGGCAGACGTTGTCCCACTCCCACGTCGACGAGTGGACCTCGGGATCGTTCATCCAGTCCCACTGGCCGTGCATGACGTTGTGGCCGATCTCCATGTTCTCGAGGATCTTGGCCACGGACAGCGTCAGGGCACCGGCCCACCACAGCTCGCGGCGGTGGCTGCCGAACAGCATCGCCCGCGCGGCCACGTTGAGGCGGCGCTGGATGGTGATGAGGCGCCGGATGTAGGCGGCGTCCTCGTCACCGAGCTTCTCCTCGAAGTCGGCGCGGATCTGGTCGAACTCGCGACCGAGCGCCTCGACGTCGGCCTCGCTGAGGTGGGCGAACTCCTTGACGTCCGCGATGGCCATGGGCGTTCCTCCGTAGGACGACGTGGTCGGTCGGCTGGTGTGTCGGGGGCTAGATGTCGAGGACGACGTCGCCGGCGGCGGCCCCGACGCACGTCTGGACCTTGATGGCGTCCCAGTCGGCGCCACCGCTGCCGTCGGCCTTCTGCTCGGTGCCGTCGCGCAGGTCGCGCACGACGCCCTCGCGCAGCGGGACGACGCAGGTGTGGCAGATGCCCATCCGGCATCCGAAGGGCATCTGCAGGCCGGCCTGCTCACCGGCCTCGAGCAGCGTGGTGGCGCCGTCGATCTCGACCTCGACGTCGGACTGCGCGAAGCGCACCGTGCCGCCCTCGGTCTCGCCGCCGGCGAGGTCGACCGAGAAGCGCTCGACGTGGAGCTGGTCGGACAGCCCGGCGTCCTCGAAGACCCGCTCGGCGTCGTCGAGCAGGGCGTTGGGCCCGCAGACCCAGGTCTCGCGCTCGCGCCAGTCGGGGCAGAGCTCGGAGAGGTTGTCGAGGTCGAGGTGACCGTCGCTGCGGGTGTACTGCTTGTGCAGCCGCAGGTTCTCGTGCTTCTCCGCGAGCCGGTCGAGCTCCTCGCGGAAGATGAGGCTCTCCTCGTCGGGCGCGGAGTGCGCGACGAGGACGTCGGGCATCGTGTCGCGACGGTCGAGCGTGCGCAGCATCGCCATGATCGGCGTGACGCCGCTGCCGCCGGTGAGGAACAGGATCTTCTTGGGCGGCGGGTCGGGCAGGACGAACTCGCCGCGGGGCGGCGCCAGGCGCACGATCGTGCCCGGCTCGAGGCCCTCGACGAGGTGCTTCGACAGGAAGCCCTCGGGCATCGCCTTGACCGTGACCGAGAGGTGGCCCTGGTCCTTCTTCGGCGGCGACGTCAGCGAGTACGACCGCCAGTGGAAGCGGCCGTCGACCGAGACGGCGATGCCCACGTACTGGCCGGCCTGGTGGTCGAACGACCAGCCCCAGCCCGGCTTGATGACGAGGGTGACGGCGTCGTCGGTCTCGGGGACGACCTTGACGACCTTGCCGCGCAGCTCGCGCGCCGACCACAGGGGATTGATCAGCGACAGGTAGTCGTCGGGCAACAACGGGGTGGTGAAGCGGGAGGCGACCTTGCGCAGACGACGGACCCCGCGGGGCAGTCGTCCAGGAGTGGTGCCCTCGGCATCGCTCACGGTGCTCACCTCCATGACACTACACGGAACCGTCGGTACCCAGAACCGCGAGTAACGGCTACTGTGCCGTACGCCTCCGGTATGACCACACGACGACCACACGAAACACCGCCGGGTGTCATATGTCGTCCAGCGGTGTCACGAGCCACGGACAGTACGGTGGCCGTCCGTGGACACCGGGCACGGGATGACCGTCGACGTGCTCGCCCGGCGGGCGGGCATGACGGTGCGCAACGTCCGCGCGCACGCGGCGCGCGGGCTGCTCCCGCCCCCGCACCTCGAGGGTCGCACGGGCTACTACGGGCCGGAGCACCTCGCCCGCCTCGACCTCATCACACAGCTGCAGGACCAGGGCTTCGCGCTGTCCGCGATCGAGCGCCTCGTCGCGTCGACCCCGCGGCAGTCCGCCGAGGAGGCGCTGTCCCAGTACCTGCACATGCTCGCCCCCTGGACCCCGGAGCCCCCGCTGGAGATGGCGGCCGGCGAGGTCACGGGCTGGCTCGGCGTCGACGTCAGCGACGAGACGTGGGACGCCCTGGTGGGGGCGAGCCTGCTCCAGCAGCTCGGCGGCGGGCGCGTCCGCGTCCCCAACCCCGGACTCGTGCGGGCCGGCGCGGAGGCCATGCGTCTGGGGATGCCGGCCGAGGCCCTCATCGTCATGCGCGAGGAGCTCACGACCCACGTCGGCGCGGTGACCGCGCGCTTCGTCGACCTCTTCCGCCGCACGGTGTGGGCGGAGTACCGCGCCGAGGGCCTGCCGGTCGAGCGCGCGCAGCAGGTCCGCGACGTCGTCGGCGCCCTGCAGCCCGTGGCCGCGCAGGCGCTGCTGTCGACGTTCCGGGAGTCGATGCCCGCGGCCATCTCGCTGTTCCTCGACGAGGTGTCCGACGCCCTCGAGCAGGACGCGGGTCCCGCGGCGGAGCCGGGTCGGGCAGACTCCGGCGGGTGAGCGAGACGACGGTCACCACCCCGGACGACCTCGCGCTCGCCCGCGGCGGCGACGACGACGCGTTCGGCCGGCTCGTCGCGCCGTTGCGCCGCGAGCTGCACGCGCACTGCTACCGGATGCTGGCCTCCGCCCACGACGCCGACGACGCGCTGCAGGAGACGCTGGTGCGGGCGTGGCGGAAGCTCGCGGGCTTCGAGGGCCGCAGCACGCTGCGCACCTGGCTCTACACGGTCGCCACGCGCACCTGCCTCGACCTCGTCGACGCCCGCGGCCGGCGCGCGCTGCCGATGGACCTGGGGCCGGCGAGCGAGCGCCCGGTCGTCGGCGACGTGCCGCTCACCGAGCTCGCCTGGCTCGGCCCCTACCCCGACGCCCCCGACGCGCGGGCCGAGGAGCGCGAGGCGGTGGAGCTCGCGTTCGTCGCTGCCCTCCAGCACCTGCCGGGCAACCAGCGCGCGGCGCTCGTGCTGTTCGAGGTCCTGGGCTTCTCGGCCGCCGAGATCGCCACGATCATGGACACGTCGACGGCGTCGGTGAACTCCGCGCTGCAGCGCGCCCGCCGCCTGGTCGCCGAGAAGGTGCCCGAGCGCAGCCAGCAGCGCACGCTGCGGGAGATCGACGACGCCCGGCTGCGCGACGTCGTCGCCGGCTACTCCTCGGCGCTCGAGCGCGGCGACGCGGACGCGCTCGTCGCGCTGCTCACCGAGGACGTCACGTGGTCGATGCCGCCGATGGGCCACTGGTACGCGGGCCTGGCGCCGGTGACGGCCTTCGCGCTCGCCGTGCCGCTCTCCGGCGACTGCGGGTCGTGGCGCCACCTCCCGGTCACCGCCAACGGCCAGCCCGCGGTGGCGAGCTACCTGCGCCCGCCCGACGCGCCCGCCGGCGCGCCGCACCGGCCGTGGTCGATCGACGTGCTCACGCTGCGCGGCGACCGGATCGCCGGCGTCACCTCGTTCATCGGGGCGGGGCACCACGCCCGCTTCGGCCTGCCGGAGGTCCTGCCGTGAACGCCGCCGCGAGCCCCAACGCCGACCAGCACGCGGCCTGGAACGGCCCGACCGGCACGATCTGGACGTCGTGGGCCGACCGCTTCGACGCCGGCGTCGCCGCGCACCACGCCGCGCTCATGGACGCCGCCGAGATCTGCCCCGCCGAGGCCGTCCTCGACGTCGGGTGCGGGGCCGGGCGCACCTCGCTCGACGCGGCCCGCGCGGCGGTCAACGGGCCCGTCACCGGCGTCGACATCGCGACGGGCCTGCTGACCATCGCGCGCCACCGCGCCGTCGAGGCCGGGGTGGGCAACGTCGTGTTCCGCGAGGCCGACGCCCAGACCCACCCCTTCCCGCCCGCCGACCTCGACGTCGTCGTCAGCCGGCACGGGACGATGTTCTTCGCCGACCCCGTGGCCGCGTTCGCCAACCTCGCGGTCGGCCTGCGCCCGGGCGGGCGGCTGGCGCTGCTGACGTGGCGGGGGATCGAGCACCAGGAGTGGATGCGGTCGTTCCTGTCGGTCGCCGGCGTGCGCAACGCCCCGCCGAGCGACGCGCCGAGCCCGCTCTCGCTCTCCGAGCCCGAGCGCGTGCACCGGATCCTGGGCGCGGCGGGCCTCGCCGACGTCACCCTGACCGCGCACCGGGCGCCCATGTACTACGGCGCCGACACCGACGACGCGTTCGCCTTCGTCGCGGACCTCCAGGCCGGCCTGATGGGCGACCTGCGCGCGGAGGACCGCGACCGCGTCCTCGGCGCCCTGCGCGAGGACCTGCGCGCCCACGAGGGGCCCGACGGCGTCACCTACGACTCGGCGTGCTGGATCGTGCGGGCCCGCAGGCCCTGAGCACCGTGGTCAGCGGAAGCCCGCGGTGACCCCGCCGTCGACCGAGAAGTTCTGCCCCGTGACCCACACCGACTCGTCGGAGGCCAGGTAGACGGCGAGGTGGGCGATGTCGGGCCCGGTGCCCGGCCGCCGGATGAGGTGCATGCCCAGCTGGAAGTTCCGCAGCTCCTCACCGACGAACATGTCGGTGGCCGGGGAGGTGACGAACCCCGGCGAGATCGCGTTGGCGCGCACGCCCCGCTCCGCGCCCTCGGCGGCCAGCGAGCGCGTCATGGCGATGACCCCGCCCTTGGCCGCGGAGTGCGCCACCTGCCCGAGCGGCGCGATGCCCCGCAGCCCCGACATGGAGGCGGTGTTGATGATCGAGGCGTTGCCGGAGGCCAGCAGGTGCCGCCACGCCGGCTGGGTGGTGTGGAAGACGATGTCGAGCTCGACGTGCAGGACGTGGCGCCACAGGTCGAGGGTCATGTCGTCGAACGGGGCGAAGCCGGCGCCGGCGGCGTTGTTGTAGAGGACGTCGATGCCGCCGAGGCGCTCGGCGCCCTCGTCCACCCAGCGCGCCGCGGCGGCCGGGTCGGCGAGGTCGACCGTGCTGCCGGTGACGTCGAACTCCTGGTCGGCGAGCACGCCGGCCGTGCGCTCCGCGGCCCCGGCCTGCACGTCGCAGCCCACGACCCGGGCACCCTCGCGGACGAACACCTCCTGGGCCGCCTCCCCCTGCCCGCCCGCGGTCCCGGTGAGGAGGACCCGCTTGCCGGCCAGGCGGCCCGCCGGGGTCGGGCGGTCGGCGGTGGGCGACGCGGCGGCACGGGAGGTGGTCACGTCCAGACTGTGCACACTTGCGACTCGCAGCGTCAACCGCTCGGGGACGTCGGATCGACGTCGGCGACGCGGTTGACAGCAGCTCGAACTGTATGCAGTGTGTCGACCCTGACGTTCTCGCAGAGGCGGGAGGACCCGGCGTGATCGAGCTGACCGACATCGCCTACGTCCGCTCCGGGGCGGCCGACCTCGAGGGGGCGGTGCGCTTCGCGACGGACGTGGTGGGGCTGCAGCACGTCGACGGCGGCGAGCCGGGCGTGGCGCACCTGCGTGCGGACGGCCGGCACCACTGCCTGGCGTTCGTCGAGGGCGTCTCCGGCGTCATCGCGTCGGCGTTCACGGTCGCCGACCCGGGCGCGCTCGCCCTCGCCGAGACGGAGCTGGAGACCCGGGGCTTCCGGGTGTGGCGCGGCTCCGCCGACGACGCGCGCTCGCGGCGGGTGGGCGAGGTGATCGGGTTCGACGACCCGTTCGGCAACCGCATCGAGCTGGTGTGCGGGCAGCAGACCCTCGCGTCGCCGGTGGTGCCGGGACGGGGGTCGGGCATCACCGAGTTCGGCCACCTGTGCCTCGACGCCCCCGACGTCGCCGACGCCCACCGCTTCTGGTCGACGACGTTCAACGCCCGCGCCTCGGACTGGATCGGCGACGCCGCGTGCCTCATGCGCATCGACGAGGTGCACCACAAGCTCGCGGTGTTCCGGGGCGACGAGCCGGGGCTCTGCCACGTCAACTTCCAGGTCGCCGAGCTGGACGACGTCTTCCGCAACTGGCACCACCTGCAGGAGCGCGGCGTCGAGATCGAGATGGGCCCCGGGCGCCACCCGCAGTCCGGCGCGGTCTTCCTCTACTTCCTCGGACCCGAGGGCCTGACCTACGAGTACTCGTACGGCGTCCGCCGGATCACCGACGAGGCGGCCTGGCGCCCGCGGTACTTCGACCCGGCCGAGCCCGGCTCGATCGACATGTGGCTCGGGCCGACGCAGAAGCCGCTGACACAACCCCAGGCCCCGCATCCGCAGCTGGTCCCGGAGGGGATCCGTCCATGATCTTCGTGACCCACGCGCTGCCCGTGAACGAGCCCGGCCAGCCGCTGATCACCCGCGACGCCCTGTGGGACGGGCTCGTGCGCAAGGCGGAGAACGCGCTGCCGTTCGTCCCCGCGATCACCGACTGCACCGTGACCGCGCGGCACGGCGAGACGGTGTTCGACCGCGACATCGTGCTGCAGGGCGAGCAGTTCACCGAGCGGATCACCCTCGAGCGCCCGTACCGCGTGGTCTTCAGCCGCATCGCCGGGCCGGTGCTGGGCACGATCGCGAACGAGATCGAGGGGGACAGCTCGGAGGAGCTCACGCTGCGCTTCAGCTTCGCGCTGGTCGTGGCGGGCGAGCCGGGCGGCTCGGCGGGCGAGCAGGCCCACGCCGACCGCATGACCGGCATGTACCAGGCCGCGGTCGCGGCCACGCTCGACGCCGTGCGCAAGATCGCCGCCGGCGCCCCCGTCTGAGTCCACCAGCGAGGAGCCCCCATGTCCGACTGGGTCACCGACTACTACGCCGACGTCGACGCGCTGCGCCTGGAGCCGTTCGTCGCCCGCCACGCGGAGGACGCCGAGGTGATCTTCGGCAACCAGCCGCCCACGCGGGGCATCGCCGCCATCCACGACGCCTTCGAGGGGTTCTGGGCGATGATCGGCGGGATGCGCCACGAGGTGCACCACCGCTGGGACGAGAACGACGGGCGGACCGCGGTCCTCGAGGTCACCACCCACTACACGACCAAGGGCGGGGCGCACGTGCCGCTGCCGTGCGTCTCGATCCTCGACCGCGACGACGAGTACAAGGTCACCTCGCTGCGCATCCACATCGACCTCGCGCCCCTGTTCGCGGCGATGCAGGAGGAGTCGGAGCAGGCGGCCGCGCCCGTCGCGTGACCGACGCCGGGGTCCGGGACGAGGTCGCCCTCGCCGCCCGGGTGCTCGCCCGCCACGGGCTGGTGACCGCGTTCGGGCACGTCTCGGCGCGCCGCGGCGACCGGGTCGTGGTCACGCCCCCCATCGCGCCCGGCGACGTCACGGCCGACGCGCTGGTGTCCGTCGACCTCGGCGCCGCCCTCGCGAGCGGGGAGCTGCCGGCCGGCGCCGCGCCCGAGACGTGGGCGCACCTCGCGGTCTACCGGGCACGCCCGGACGTCGCCGCCGTCGCGCGCGCCCAGCCGGAGGCGGCCTTCGCGGCCGCGGCGGTCACCACGGGCCTGGCCCCGCTGCACGGGCAGGCGGCGTGGCTGGGCCGGCGTGTCCCCGTGCACGCGACCGCGCGCCTGCTGCGCTCCCCCGCCCTCGCCGACGACGCGGCCCGCACCCTCGGTGACGCCGACGCCGTCCTGCTGCGCGGCAACGGAGCGCTCACCGTCGGGGACTCCCCCGGCGTCGCCGTCGCCCGCATGTGGCTGCTCGACGCGGCCTGCCGGGTGCACCTGGGCACGGCCGGGCACCATCCGCAGGTGCTCGACGACGACGACGTCGACGCCTGGCGGGCCGCCGCACCACCGCTGCTCGCGCGGCTGTGGCGTCACCTCGCGGGGCTCCCGTGAGCACGTCTGCATACACTCGCGGCGTGTCGATCGGCGAGTTGCTGGGCGGCCGGGACGGTCTGCGCATCACCGATCCCCGGCAGACGAGCGTCAGCGTGCACGCCTACCTGCGCGACCTGATCATCAGCGGCGTCCTCCCGCCGGACACCCAGCTCAAGCAGGCCGAGCTCGCCCGGGTGCTCGCGGTGTCCCGCACGCCCCTGCGCGAGGCGTTCCGCATGCTGCAGGAGGAAGGGCTCATCTCCGCGGAGCCCAACCAGCGCAGCCGCGTCGTCGGGCTCGACGCCGACGAGCTCGACTCGCTCTACGCCGCCCGCGTCACGCTCGAGGCGCTCGGCGCGCGGCTGACCGCCGGGGCGCTGACCCGCGACGAGGCCCGCAGCGCGACCGCGGCGTTCCGCGAGATGGAGCGCACCTACCGGGCCGGCGACATGGCCAGCTGGACCGTGGCGCACCGCAGCTTCCACCGGCTGCTGGTCGGGCGGTGCGGGACGACGGTCCTGCGCACGATCAACTCCTACGCCGAGCAGAGCGAGCGCTACGTGCGCATCGACCAGGCGCAGCACCGCACCGACTTCCCGGCCCGCCAACGCGAGCACCAGGCGATCTTCGACGCGGTCCGCGACGGCGACGCGGACGCCGCGACCGCGGCGATGGCCGCCCACCTCGCCGGCACCGCCCGGCGCGTGGTGGACGGCCACGCGCCGGGCCACGGCACGCCGTGCGTGGACGCCGCGATGGAGCTGCTGGTCCCTAGTGGTCCAGGCTCGGCGGGTCGATCGGCCCCCACTGGTTGACCGTCGCCATGTCGACCTCCCAGGTCCGCGGGCCCATCGGCACCTCCTCGTGCCAGGGACGCGGCTCCCAGTAGCCCTTGGCCTCGTCGTGCACGACGTCGATCTGGGTGAACAGCTCGATGACGTTGCCGTCGGGGTCGCGGTGGTAGGTGAACAGGTTGTGGCCCGGGCCGTGGCGCCCCGGCCCCCAGTGCAGCCGGTAGTCGTGCTGCGCGAGGTGGTCGAGCATCGAGATCAGGTGGTTCGGGTCGCGCATCTCGTAGGCGATGTGGTGCATGCCCGAGTACTTCTGGCTGGCCATGAAGTTGGCGGCGTGGTGGTCGGCGTTGCAGCGCAGGAAGACGAAGAAGTCGCCGACGGTGTCCGACCACCGGAACCCCAGGAGGTCCTGGTAGAAGGCCTGCAGGGTGTCCAGCTGCGGGGTGTAGGCCGCGACGTGGCCGAGCTTCGTGGGCCGCAGCGGGGTGCGGTCGGCGACGCCGCTGCCGTCCTGCGCCGCCATGAGGTGCAGGGCCACCCCGGTGGCCGGCTCGGGGAGCACGAGCACGTCGGGCGTCCCGGGGCCGATGTCGCTGCGCCGCTCGGTGGCGTACCCGGCCTCCTTGAGCCGCTGCTCGGCGCTGTCGAGGTCCTCCCAGATCTCGTAGCCGACCACCTGGCGGGCCTTCGCGGCGCCCTGCGTGACGACCACGCAGTGGTGGTCGGCGCCGGTGGTGAGGAAGGCGCCCCGGTCGTCGCCCTCGACGAGCGCGAAGTCCAGGACCCGCGTGTAGTACTCGACGAGCCGCTCGACATCGGGGGTCTCGAAGCCGACGTAGCCGAGCTTCGAGACGTTCACCGTACCCATGACACGTCCTCCCGTTCGCTGACCGTGTTGCGGAGCGCCCCGACCCCGTCGACCTCGGCGACCACCTCGTCGCCCGCGGCCAGGAAGTCGCCGCGCGGGAAGCCGACGCCCGCGGGCGTCCCGGTGGCGAGCACGTCGCCGGGCTCGAGCGTGACCGCTCGGCTGGCCGCGGCAATCAGCTCCGCGATCGGGGTGACCATGTCCGCGGTGCTCGAGTCCTGCTTCACGACGCCGTTGACGGTCAGCCGCAGCGCGGTGTCCTGCGGGTCGTCGACCATCCAGGCCGGCACGATCCCGGGGCCGAGCGGGCAGAACGTGTCACCTGCCTTGGCCGAGACCCAGTCGTGCCCGAACGGCGGCGCGACGGCGTGGGCGCGGTCGAGCAGGTCGCGCGACGAGACGTCGTTGACCACGGTCCAGCCGGCGACGACCTCGAGCGCCCGCTCCACCGGCACGTCGACGCACCGCCGCCCGATCACCGCGGCGAGCTCGACCTCCCAGTCGATCTTCCGGCCGGCCCGGGCGGGCAGCACGATCGCGTCGCCGGGCCCGATGACCGAGGTCGTCGGCGGCTTGAAGAAGAAGTAGGGCTCGACGGGCCCCTCGGGGCGGGGCACGCCCATCTCGGCGAGGTGCGCGTAGTAGTTCGCGCCGGCGCACAGCACCTTGGGCGGGAAGCGCAGCGGCGCGAGCAGCACCGCACCCTCGACGGGGTCGAGGCGGTCGGGGTCGAGGCCGCGCAGGAGCGGGGCGAGGGTGTCCCACTCGCCCAGCACCTCGAGCAGGGTGCGCCCGGCGAGCTCCTCGGGTGCCCGCCGCACCTCCCCTCCCACGGCCACGCCCACCTCGGCCTTCGCCGGGTCACCCTGGTGGTGGGTGACGAGCATCCACGGGGGCTCGCGCACGGGTCCTCCTAGTCTCGCGGGACGGCGGCGTCGGTGATCAGCACGATCCGGCCCATGTTGTCGTCGGCCTCGAGGAATCGGTGGGCCTCGGCGGCCGCGGCGAGCGGGAACGCGCGGTCGACCACCGGGCGGAAGCCTCGCCCGACCTCCGACCACAGCTCCCGCGCGCTGGCGTCGTTGCCGGTGCGCACCCCGAGGACCCGCTGGTTGAGCGTGTAGAGCCGCGCCAGGTTCAGCGGCACCGTCCCGCCGAGGAACGCCCCGGACGACACCACGGTGCCGCGCGGCGCGAGGACGTCGGTGACGCGGGCGAAGATCTCCGGCTCGCCGAGGTCGTCGACGGCCACCGCGACCCCGTCCCCACCGGTCAGCGCGCGGACGTCGTCGACGAACGAGTCCGACGTCGGGTCGAGCGCCGCCTCGAGCCCGAGCCCGAGCAGGCGCTCGCGCTTCCACGCCGCGCGCGAGGTGCCGATGACGCGGGCGCCGAGGTGGCGGGCGAGCTCGGCCGTCGTCGCCCCGAGCGCCGAGGCCGCGCCGACGACGAGCACCCAGTCGCCCGACCGCAGGCCGGCCCGGCGGAGCTGGTTCATCGCGACCGGGCCCGCGAGCGCGACGCCCGCCGCGGTCGCGGGGTCGAGGTCGTCGGGGATGGCCCAGACGGCGGCCGCCGGCACCGCGGTGTACTCGGCGTAGGCGCCCCGGCCGTGGACGCCGGCGATGTGCAGGCGGGGGCACGCCTCCTTGTCGCCCTCGGCACAGGCCGCACAGTCGCCGCACCCGAGCACCGGCCAGACGGCGACGTGCTGGCCGACCTCGACGCCCGTGACGTCGGCGCCGACCGCGACCACCGTCCCCGCGTGCTCGACCCCCAGCACGTGCGGCAGCGCGGGCTTGACCGGGTGGCGCCCGGCGCGCAGCGACACGTCGAGGAAGCGCCCGACGCACACCGCCGCGACCCGCACGAGGACGTCGCCGGGGCCCGGCTCCGGCGTCGGCACGGTGTCGACCGTCAGCACGTCGGGCGGGCCGAAGCGGTCGAACACGACCGCGGACATCGTCGCGGGGACCGCGGACGGAACGGTGGGCCAGACCGCGGGCACCGGACTCGCGGAGAGGGTCGGCATCGACGGGCTCCCTTCGATGGGAGGGCCATAGTGCACACACTTTGGGGCCCCGCGCAATGCGCTCCCCCGCCGCGCTCACCCCACCCGGCGCACCCGGAAGCGCAGGTGCGTGACGCGGCGCGAGCGGGCGACCAGATAGGGGTCGTCGAGCAGCGTCTCCGGCGCGTCCTCGCCGAAGAAGCGCTTGCCGCGGCCCAGCACGACCGGCGCGAGGTCGATCTCCACCTCGTCCACCAGGCCCGCACGCAGCGCCTGCCCGCCGACGTCACCGGCCGTGACGGTCACGTCGCCGTCGCCGGCGAGCTCCCGCGCCGCCGCCACCGCGGCCTCGACGCCCTCGGTGACGAACGTGAAGGGCGCCGTGCCGTAGTGGGCCCAGTCGGTCGGCACGGTGTGGGTGAGCACGACGACGTGCTCGCCGGCCGGCGGGCGACCCTCCCAGCCGTTGGTGTGGTCGAACAGGTGCCGCCCGACCACCCCGGCCCGGACGCGCCCCCAGTGCTCGCGCATCCACGCCGCACTCTCCGGCGCCGTGCGGAAGGGGCGCTGCTCGTCGCCGGCGTGCACGTCGGTGTCGCCGGCGGTGAACCAGTCGAAGATCGGCCCCACGGAGTCGTCGGGACGTGCGATGAACCCGTCGAGCGACATCGTCGCCACCAGCACCACGGCCATCCGCTTATTCAACCACAGAGTTGAACAACCGGAGGGCCCGGTCACACGTCCCCGTTTGGTAGACCGGTGCACGGCACGGAGTCGTGCCGGATCGACGCGCGAGGGGTAGTGCCAGTGGAGTTCCGCCAGTCGAACAAGCTCCGCGACGTCTGTTACGAGATCCGCGGCCCGGTGGTCGAGCAGGCGAACCTGCTGGAGGAGGCGGGCCACAGCGTCCTGCGCCTCAACACCGGCAACCCGGCGCTGTTCGACTTCGAGGCGCCCGAGGAGATCGTCCAGGACATGATCCGGATGCTCCCCCAGGCGCACGGCTACACCGACTCGCGCGGTGTCCTGCCGGCCCGGCGCGCGGTGGCGGGGCGCTACCAGGCGCGGGGGCTCGACGTGGACGTCGACGACGTCTTCCTCGGCAACGGCGTCTCGGAGCTCATCTCGATGGCCGTGCAGGCGCTGGTCGAGGACGGCGACGAGGTGCTCGTGCCCGCGCCGGACTACCCGCTGTGGACCGCGGTGGTGACCCTCGCGGGCGGGCGCGCCGTGCACTACCGCTGCGACGAGTCGGCCGACTGGGCGCCCGACCTCGACGACGTCGCCGCCAAGATGAGCGACCGCACCAAGGCGCTCGTCATCATCAACCCGAACAACCCGACCGGCGCGGTGTACTCGCAGGAGGTCCTCGAGGGCCTGCTCGACCTCGCCCGCCGGCACGGCCTGATGGTGATGGCCGACGAGATCTACGACCAGGTGCTCTACGACGACGCCGTGCACCACGACGTCGCCTCCCTGGCGGACGACCTGGTCGTGCTGACGTTCTCCGGGCTCTCGAAGACCCACCGCGTCGCGGGCTTCCGTTCCGGCTGGCTGGTCGTCACCGGGCCGCGCCAGCACGCGCGCGACTACCTCGAGGGCCTGGCGATGCTGGCCTCGATGCGGCTGTGCGCCAACACGCCCGCGCAGTACGCGATCCAGGCCGCGCTCGGCGGGCGCCAGAGCATCGCCGACCTCACCGCGCCGGGCGGGCGGCTGCACGAGCAGCGGGACATGGCGTACGAGAAGCTGAACGCCATCCCGGGCGTCTCGTGCGTGAAACCCCGCGGCGCGCTCTACGCCTTCCCGCGCCTCGACCCGGACGTCTACCCGATCAAGGACGACGAGCAGTTCGTGCTCGACCTCCTGCGCGAGGAGAAGATCCAGGTCGTGCAGGGCACGGGCTTCAACTGGCCCACGCCCGACCACTTCCGGATCCTGACCCTCCCCCACGCGGCGACGCTGGACGACGCGATCACGCGGATCGGCGCCTTCCTCGAGACCTACCGGCAGGGCTGAGGGGATCGCACGGGTCGTGCGAGCAACGCGGCATTGCTGGCACCGGGCGCCAGGATCGCCACATCCTCGCCGGGACGACACGCGGGGCGGATCAGCGTGGCGTCCACGCTGACACTGATCGTCAGGAAATCCACCACGATCACAGCAGGCCCGCGCGGCGCCAGAGCGGCCGCGAAGCCGTGCTGATCACCCCCAGGTCGGTGAAGTCGCGGACGAGCCGGCCCGTCGCGGAGCGCAGGAGCGCGCGGCGGTGCGGGCTGGTGCGGGCCGCGCGGGCGCCGTCACGCGGGTCGATGCCGACGGCGGCGTAGACCCGCGGGTCGACCAGGGCGCCGACCAGCAGCCCGGCCACTCCCGCGACGGTCAGCGACGCGGCCGCCCGCGTGGCCGGACCGGCCGCGGCCCAGCGCGCGGCCAGCTCGTCGCGGGCGAAGGAGACGTGCCGTGCCTCCTCGACGACGTGGATGCGGCTCACGTCGCGGACCAGCGGCTGCACGGCGTCGTCGCGCACGGTGGCGCGCTGGAAGTCGTCGAGGACCTCCTCGGCGATCAGCGCGGCGGCGAAGATCTCGACGGGGTGCGCGACCGTCGCGAAGGCCGAGCCGACACGCCGCACCGCCGCCGGCGGCCCGTAGGCCGGCACATCGAGCACGTCGAGGAGACGGGCGAACATCAGCGAGTGCCGGCACTCGTCGGCGATCTCGGTGAGCCCGTAGCGGGCCCGGGCGCCCCGGGGCGACTGGCCGTCGGCCACCCGCAGGAGCGTGCGCATGAGGACGTTCTCCTTCCACACCGCGGCCGCGAGCACGCTCGCCGCTTCGTGGCGGGAGAGCTCGAGACGCTGCGCGGCGGACAGCCGCGCCCACAGCGGTGTCCCGTAGAGGCTGACCTGCTCCCACGGCTGCCACGGCGCTCCGGGCACGGGCTCGGCGGTCCAGTCGAGCGCGCGCCAGTCGCCGGCGGGCTCGTCGGACGCGATCAGCAGGCGGTCGGCGACGGGCGTGGCGGTCATGGTGGTTCCCCCGGGATCTATACGCTTGTACAGAACGCAGTGAAGCGCACGATCTATACGTTTGTCTAGGACGCTTGTCCGAACGGAGGTCCGCCGTGCCCCGAGGTCATCGCGACGCCCTGCTCGCGGCGGCGCGCGTCCTGCTGCGCCGTCGCGGCCTGCGGGCCACCACCGCCCGCGACCTGGTCGAGGAGTCGGGCACCAACCTCGCCTCGATCGGCTACCACTTCGGCAGCAAGGACGCACTGATGGCGACGGCGCTGGCCGGGGCGTGCGCGGAGTGGACCGCACGGCCCAACGCCGCCGCGGCGGCGGCCACGGGACGCGCGGGCGACGAGCCCGGCGACGCCCTGCTCGCCGCGATCCGCGCCATGCTGGGCGACCTGACCGAGCGCCGGTCGGAGATCCTCGCGTTCACCGAGGGCGTGGTCGCCCACGGGCGCGGCGACGTCGTCGGGGAGACCCTGCCCGCGTCGACGGAGCAGTCGCTGGACGCCGTGGCGGCGACGATGCAGGCCGCCGCGCCGGGCCTGCCGGCCGAGCTCGCGGGCGCCGGCGCGGCGGTCGTCGTGGCACTGCACGACGGCCTCGCGCAGATGTCCACGCTCGCGCCGGAGCGCGTGCCCGAGCCCGACGTCGTCGCCCTCGTGCTCGCGGCCTTCGGTGCCGTCCTCGCACCCTCGCTCGGCGTGGATCCCGAGCAGCTCCGCGCGATCGCTCGCGGCGGCTCGTGAGGGGCCGCGGGCGATGCGGCCCCACCCTCAGGACGGCGGTGGCACGACTCCGAGCTGGACGAACAGCCCGAGCATGTCCGAGCACGACCACCGCTCGACGATCGCGCCGTCCCGGAAGTGCAGGATCGTGATGCCGGGCAGGGCGATGGAAGTGCCGGTCGCCGGGATGCCCATGAAGTCGCCCTCGTGGTTGCCGGTGAGAGTGAACCGGCACGTGAGCCGGTCGCCCGAGCCGAACACCTCGTGCAGTTCCAGCTTGTTACCGGGGAACGCGGCGAAGATCCCTTCGTAGAACGCCTGGACGCCCGCCCTGTCCAGCGGCTCCGGGGTGTACCCGTGCAGCCGGATGTCGTTGTCGTAGACCTTCAGATAACCGGCCAGGTCGCCCGCGTTCCACCGCTCGACGGCGGTCGCGAGGGCGGCCTCGTTGCGCGTGTTCTGCTCGGTCGTCGTCATCGAGGCCTCCTCGCTCACGCTGCGGCGCCGTGCACACCGGCATTGGCGTGACACACAGCACACGATAGCAGAGTCCGAACACACAGAGTGATCAACCGAGCATCTCGATGATCATCGTGCCTTTCCTGATGCTCGACGTCAGCGTGGACGCCACGCTGGCACCTCCGCGAGCCCTACCGGAACTCCAAGTATCAGGTACCGTCAGTACCGGACACCGATCCGAGGAGGACATCCATGCTGGGTGACATCGCCGGCACCGCGCCCCTGCGCGAGGCCCTGGAGACCACCAACGACCTGCTCGCGCAGGTGCTCGAGGAGCTCAAGCGCGTCAACGCCGACGGGCTGGTGACGATCGCCGACGAGCTGCGGGCCATCAACGACGCGCTGCCGGCCGCCGACCGGGCCGCCTGAGCGCCAGGATGAGCCCGTGGACGCGACGGGCCCCGTGCCGCAGCGCGGGTCCGTCGCGCCCGACCTCCGCCGCGAGTTCGGCACGCTCGGCCTGTGGTGGGCCGCGGTGGACGTCGCGGCGCGGGCCCGCGAGGACGGGCGCGCCCGGCTCCACCGGCTCTCCGACGACTACCGCCCCCGCGACGCGCTGACGACCGGCGGGCGGCCGGCCGCGCACGACGCCGCGCGGGCGTTCGCGCGGCAGGTCGGGCTCGACCCCGACGCCGCGCCCCTGCGCCGGGACCTCGGGGCCCTCGACGCCGCGATCGCCGGGCGGCTCGTCCCGTCCGGGGCGGTCGCCGACGCCCTGCTCGCCGTGGCCGTGACGACGGGCGTCTCCCTGGGCGCCGTCGACGCGGCCGCCGTCGACGGACCGCCCCGCCTGCGCACCACCGGCCCGGGCGAGACCGTCGGCCGCGGGCGCCGCGCCCGGCCCCTCGCCGCCGGCACGATCGTCGTCGCCGACGACCACCGCGCCCTCGCCCCGCTCTACGCCGCCCCGCCGCGCGACCTCGATCCCCACCGGGCCCGCCGCGTCGTGCTGTGGGCCGTCGAGGTCCCCGACGCGCCGCCGCTCGAGACCGAGGAGGCCGTGTGGAACGCGGCCCGGTTCCTGACCGGCGAGTAGGTGTCTACCGTCGGCAGGCGTGACGATCGCCGACGACCGCGTCACCACGCCGACCACCACGAGCGTCGACGAGCACGCCGCCCGCACGTCGCTCCGCGCCCAGATCGCCCGCCTCGAGCACCGGCTCACCGCCGCGACGCCGGCCGGACAGGCCGCGGCGGCGGCCCGTGCCGCGCCCGTCGACGGCCCCCGCGTCCTCGACCTCGGCGAGCTGGAGCTCGTGCGCGACGACCTCGTCGTGCGCGCGGGCATCGCCGACCGCGTCGCCGCCGACCACGCCCGCGCCGTCTCGGACGCCCGGGCACGGCTCGACGCCCTGCTCGCCGACCCCGCCGCGCACCGCGGTGCCGTGGTCACCGCCGAGGACATCGGCGAGCCGGGCTGCCGGCGCTGGAGCGTCCGCCCGGTGCTCGGGCCCGTCGGCCGTCTCGCGGGCTGGTGGCGCGTGCGGGTCTCCTCGGGCTGCCCTTGACGCGGTGAGGCGTGCGCCACGCGCAGGAGGGCGTTTCGGCTCACCCGCCCCGGGGACCCGCACTCCGGCGCAAGGACCGCGCCCCCCGAGGAAGGGACGACCGGTGAGGGCACTCCTGTTCGGCTCGATCAGCAGCGTCGCGGACACGTCGGAGATCCAGCGCGAGGCCTTCAACGGCGCGTTCGCCGAGCACGGCCTCGACTGGCGGTGGGACCGCGACGACTACCGCTCCCGTCTCGACAAGGCCGGCGGCCAGGAACGCATCGCCGAGGAGGCCCGGCGCCGCGGCGAGGACGTCGACGCGGCCGCCGTGCACGCCACCAAGTCGCGCCGCTTCCAGGAGGAGCTGCGCCGCCGGGGCGTCGCGCCGCGCGACGGCGTGCTCGACACGCTGCGCACCGCGAAGAGCAACGGCTGGAAGATCGGCTTCGTCACGACGACCTCGATCGACAACGTGACCGCCGTCCTCGACGCCCTGCCCGTCGACCCCGGCGACTTCGACGTCATCGTGACCTCCGACCAGGTCGACGAGCCCAAGCCCGACCCCGCCGCGTACCGGTTCGCCCTCGACGCGCTCGGCGTCGACGCCGGCGACGCGGTCGCCGTCGAGGACAACCCCGACGGCGTGCGCGCCGCGGCCGCCGCGGGCGTCACCGTGCTCGCGTTCCCGAACGAGAACACCGCCGGGTCCGACTTCCCCGACGCCGCCCGCCGCGTCGACCACCTGGCCTCGGACGAGGTCCCCGAGCTCGCCGCCTGATCTCCCGCCCGACCCCCGCCGCACCCCACCAGCCCCGTGACACCACACGGACGGGAGACCACGCGCCCATGACCGCCCAGCCGACCCTCACGGCCACCGAGACCGCCTTCCACGTCGAGGGCTACCAGAAGATCGACTACTCGCTGGTCATCACCGAAGGCGTCTTCGCGCCGGAGAACACCGCGCTCGCCGACGCCTACCGCCCCTACGGCCGCTGCCTGGCCGTGGTCGACGAGACCGTCGCCGGCCTCTACGGCGACGTGATGCGCGCCTACTTCGAGCACCACGGCATCGCCCTCACCCTCTTCGCCATCCACATCGACGAGGGCCAGAAGACGATGCGGACCGCCGAGCGGATCATCGACGCGTTCGGCGAGTTCGGCCTCGTGCGCACCGAGCCCGTCCTCGTCGTCGGTGGCGGCCTGACCACCGACGTCGCCGGCTTCGCGTGCTCGATCTTCCGGCGGGCGACCAACTACATCCGCATCCCGACGACGCTGATCGGCCTGGTGGACGCGAGCGTCGCGATCAAGGTGGCGGTCAACCACGGCAAGGCCAAGAACCGCCTGGGCGCCTTCCACGCCTCCCAGCAGGTGTTCCTCGACTTCTCGTTCCTCGCGACCCTGCCCGCCCCGCAGGTCCGCAACGGGATGGCCGAGCTCATCAAGATCGCGGTGGTGGGCAACGAGGGCATCTTCGAGCTGCTCGAGAAGTACGGCGAGGACCTCCTGGCGACGCGTTTCGGGCACCTCGAGGGCTCGGAGGAGCTGCGGGAGGTCACGCACCGGCTGACGTGGGACGCCATCGAGACGATGCTGCGCCTCGAGGTGCCGAACCTCCAGGAGCTCGACCTCGATCGCGTGATCGCCTTCGGCCACACCTGGAGCCCGACGCTCGAGCTGGCCGGTGACCAGCCGTTCTTCCACGGGCACGCCATCGCCATCGACATGGCGGTCTCGACGACGCTCGCGCAGCGGCGCGGCTACATCACGATCTCCGACCGCGACCGGGTGCTGGGGCTCATGAGCCGGCTCGGGCTCTCGCTCGACAGCCCGCTGCTCACCCCCGAGCTGCTGGCCAAGGCCACCGACGCGATCCTGCAGACCCGCGACGGCCTGCTGCGCGCCGCGGTCCCGCACCCGATCGGGACGTGCCACTTCGTCAACGACCTCGACGCCGGTGAGCTCGAGGAGGCCCTCGCGGCGCACCGGGCGCTGGTCGCGGACCTCCCGCGGGCGGGGGCGGGCGTCGACGCGTTCCGGCGATGAGCGCGCTGCCGCACCAGGTGGCGACGCCGCGGCCGGTGACCCCAGTCGGCATCCTCGCCGCGCTGCTCGACCGGGTCGCCGACGGCCTCGACGGCCTGCACGACGCGGCCGCCGTACCCGACGACGTCCGGGCCGATCTCGACCGCGCCCGGGAGCTTGCCGGCGGCCTCGACCCCTACCTCGAACGGTGCACGACCCCGGAGTCGGACGCCCTGGCCCGGCTCGCCGCCGGGACGCGTGCGCACGACTGGACCGACCGCGACGGCGAGGCCGTGTTCCTGGAGCAGGAGATGCTCTCGGGACACGTCGAGGGCCAGGCGCTGAAGATGCTGGTGGCCGCGACGCGGGCCCGGCGGGTCCTCGAGATCGGACTGTTCACCGGCTACTCGGCACTGGCCATGGCCGAGGCGCTGCCCGAGGACGGGGAGCTCGTCGCGTGCGAGCTCGACCCCGAGGCCGCCGACCTCGCCCGCCGCGCGTTCGCCGGGTCGCCCGCGGGCCGGCGCATCACCGTCGAGGTCGGGCCCGCCGCGGACACGCTCGCCGCGCTCGCCGCGCGGGGCGAGGTGTTCGACCTCGTGTTCGTCGACGCCGACAAGGCCGGCTACGCGGGCTACCTCACGACGCTGCTCGACGACGGCCTGCTCGCGCCGCACGGCCTCGTCTGCGTGGACAACACCCTGTTGCAGGGCGAGCCGTGGCTCTCCACGCCGCCGGGCGTCAACGGCGCCGCGATCGCCGACTTCAACGCCGGCGTCGCCGCCGACCCGCGGGTCGAGCAGGTGGTCCTGCCGCTGCGCGACGGCCTGACCCTCATCCGCCGTGCCGGGTGACCGCCTCCGGCGCGTCGTCCGGCACGCCCCGCGGACGCTCGGGGCGCTCGCGCTGCTGACGGTGCCGCTGCCGGTGACGCTCGCCGTCACGGCGGCGGCGCTGGTGCGCTCGCGGCTGGCACCGCCGCGCCGGGCGACGGCGGAGACGCCGCGGACGGTGCTGGTCAGCGGCGGCAAGATGACCAAGGCGCTCGCGCTCGCGCGCGCGTTCCACGCCGCCGGGCACCGGGTGGTCATGGTCGAGTCGGCCCGCTACCGCTTCACCGGCCACCGCTTCTCCCGCGCCGTCGACGCCTTCCACGTCGTGCCCGCGCCGGGCGCGCCCGGCTACGTCGAGGCGCTGCGGGACGTGGTCGTCGCCGAGGGCGTGGACGTGTTCGTGCCGGTCTGCAGCCCGGCCGCCAGCTGGTACGACGCGCTGGCCAAGCCGGTGCTCTCGGAGTTCTGCGAGGTGCTGCACCCCGACCCGCAGGTGCTGCGCACCCTCGACGACAAGGACCGCTTCGCGGCGGCCGCCCAGGACCTCGGCCTGCCGGTGCCCGACACCCACCGCGTCACCGACCCCGCGGAGGTCGAGGCGTTCGACTTCGACCGCGAGCCGGGGCCGTGGATCCTCAAGAGCGTCCCGTACGACCCGGTGGCGCGCCTCGACCTGACCACGCTGCCCCGACCGACCGCGGCGCAGACCGCCGCGCTGGTGCGCGACAAGCCGATGTCGGCCGACGCCCCGTGGATCCTCCAGGAGTTCACGCCCGGCACCGAGTACTGCACGCACGCCACGGTGCGCGACGGGCGGGTGCAGGTCTGGGCGTGCTGCGAGTCGTCGGCGTTCCAGCTCAACTACGCGATGGTCGACAAGCCCGAGATCGCGGCGTGGGTGCACCGCTTCGTCGGCGCCCTCGGGGTCACCGGGCAGGTGTCGTTCGACTTCATCGAGACCGACGACGGCCGCCTCGTCGCCCTGGAGTGCAACCCGCGCACCCACTCGGCGATCACGATGTTCCACCGCGACGCGCAGGCCCTGGCCCGGGCCTACCTCACCGACGTCGACGGGCCGCCGCTGACGCCCAGCCCCGACAGCCGCCCGACCTACTGGCTCTACCACGAGCTGTGGCGGATGCTGTCCCGTCCGGCGACGATCCCCGAACGGCTCGCCGTCCTGCGCGCGGGCACCGACGCCGTGTTCGACCGCGACGACCCGCTCCCGTTCCTGCTGCTGCACCACCTGCAGATCCCGTCGCTGCTCGTGGGCAACCTCGTCGCCGGCAGGCCCTGGCTCCGCGTCGACGTCAACATCGGCAAGCTCGTCGAGCCGGCCGGGGACTGAGATGACCCTCCGCGTCCTGCACCTCGCCGGGTCCGCCGTCAGCGACTTCCACGCGGACCTCTCGCTGACCTACGCCCGTGGCTGCCTGGCCGCCACGGCCGACCCCGACCGCTACGAGGCCGTCCCGGCCTACGTCTCGCCCGACGGGCGGTGGCGCTTCCCGGGCACGTTCGACGCCGACGCGATCACCGCCGCGCCGGTGCTGGACCCGCCGGACGCCCTGGCCCACCTCGGTCGCCTGCGTCCCGACGTCGTGCTCCCCCAGATGTTCTGCCGGCCCGGCATGACGTCCTACCGCGCGCTGTTCGACGTCCTGCGGATCCCGCTGGTCGGCAACACGGGCGACGTCATGGCGATCGGCGCGAGCAAGGCCGCGGCGAAGGCGATGGTCGCCGCGGCGGGGGTCGACGTGGCGGCGGGCGAGGTCCTGCACCGCGGCGAGCGCCCGACCGTGGCCCCGCCCGCGGTGGTCAAGCCCGAGGACGCCGACAACTCCCTCGGGGTGACGCTCGTGCGCGCGCCCGGGGAGTACGAGGCCGCGCTCGCGGAGGCCTTCGCCCACGCCGAGCGGGTGCTCGTCGAGGAGTTCGTGCCGCTGGGGCGCGAGGTGCGCTGCGGGATCGTCGAGCGCGACGGCGAGCTCGTCGGGCTGCCGCTGGAGGAGTACCGCCTCGACGCCGACGCCCGCCCGATCCGCGGGTACGCCGACAAGCTCGCCCCGGCCACGGGCGGCGGGCTGCGCCTGGTGGCCAAGGACAACCCGGACGTCGTGCTCGTCGACCCCGACGACCCCCTGACCGCCCGTGTCCACGACGTCGCCCGCCGCGCCCACGTCGCGCTGGGCTGCCGCGACCACTCGCTGTTCGACCTGCGCGTCGACCCGGCGGGACGCCCGGTGTTCCTCGAGGCGAGCCTCTACTGCTCGTTCTCCCCGCAGAGCGTGCTGGCCGTCATGGCCCGCGCCGGCGGGATCGGGCTCGACGAGCTGCTGGCGATCGGCATCCGGGGTGCGCTCGCGCGGGCCGTGTGACCGCGGGCACGGATCGCCGCGTCGAGGGTCCGGGACCGCGCGCCGGGTAGCCGATCGGACCGCCCCTCCGTCGCGACCCGCGCCCACCGAGGTGTTGGAGTTGCACAAGAGGGGCAACAGCATCACGCTGGCTTCCACATGGCCGGTGCACCTGCCGAACGGATGGAGACACCGATGGCGGAGTACACGCTCCCCGACCTGCCCTACGACTACGGCGCCCTCGAGCCGCACATCTCGGGCAAGATCATGGAGCTGCACCACGACAAGCACCACAACACCTACGTCACGGGCCTGAACGCCGCGATCGACGCCCTCGCCGAGGCGCGGGACCAGGACACGATCGGCACGACGGCCCTGCTGTGGGAGAAGAACCTCGCCTTCAACTACGGCGGGCACATCAACCACTCGATCTTCTGGAACAACCTGAGCCCCGACGGCGGCGACAAGCCCACCGGCGAGCTGGCCTCGGCGATCGACCGCGACTTCGGGTCGTTCGACAAGTTCCAGAAGCACTTCACGTCGGTGGCCACGACGATCCAGGGCTCCGGCTGGTCGATCCTCGGCGTCGACACGCTCACCGGGAAGCTGCGCATCTTCCAGCTCTACGACCAGCAGGCCAACGTGCCGCTGGGCATCGTCCCGGTCGTGATGCTGGACATGTGGGAGCACGCCTTCTACCTGGACTACCAGAACGTCAAGCCGGACTACGTCAAGGCCTGGTGGAACGTCGTCAACTGGGCCGACGCGGCGAAGCGCTACGAGCACGCGCAGGGGCTGCAGATCGCCTGAGCCCTACCCCGGTCTCGCGTGGTGATCGTTCCGACAGACGTCCCACCGCGCGGTGCGCGGCGACCCCCCGACCCTCCTCGGCCGGGGGGTCGTCGTGTGTTCAGCTCAGCTCGTGGAGCAGCTCGTCGCGGATCTCCGGGCGGCCGGCGGCGACGAGGGTGAACGCGGCCTCGCGGGCCAGCCGGCGGGCCGGGTGGCGCCCGACGATCGCGCGGCTGCCGACCGCGACGGTCAGGGCCGCGGCCGCCCGGACCGCCGTCGCCGACGCCGCCGCGCGGCCCGCCGGCATCCGCGGCGGTTCGCCGAGCCCGGTGTCGAGGGCGTCGCGGGCGTCGTCGAGCTCGGCCCCCAGCGCCGCGGCCACCGACGGCTCCCCGGCCTCGCCCACCAGCTCGGCGCACCGCCCGGCCACCCCGAGCGCCAGGCACCCGTTGACCCGCGCGCTGAAGTGCTGGCCCGCGAGGAAGTCCGCGCGCGAGCGCAGCGAGACCACGGCGTCCTCGGGCACGAACCACCCGTCGACGTCGAGACGCACGGTGCGGCTGCCGTTCGCCGCGGCCAGCTCCAGGGGGTGCACGGTGACGCCCGGGGCCGGCAGCGCCGGGACCAGCGCGGCCACGACCCGGGCCTCGTCGTCGCCGGCGTCGGCCGTCGCCGCGTCGCGGGCGGAGATCTGCAACAGGTCGACGATGCCCCAGCCGGTGACCAGCGGGGCGACGCCGTCGAGGCGCCACCCCCCGTCGACGGCGGTGGCCCACAGCTTCGGCGGCTGCGGGATCGCCCCGGCGAAGGCGACGCCGCAGCGCGTGTCGCCGCGCACCGCGGCCGCCAGGTGCCGGTCGCGCAGCTCGACGCGGTCGGTGGCCGCGAGGGCCCGCACGACGCCGTGGTGCTGCATCCACGTGAACGTCGTGGTCAGGCACGCACCGGCCAGCGCCTCGACCGCGCCGACGAACTCCTCGAGCGGGACGCCGTCGTCGGCGGCCAGGCCGTAGAGGCCGGCGTCGGCGAGGGCCCGGAAGTGGCCCTCCGGGATCGTCGCTGTCGCGTCGACCTCGTCCGCGGCGGGCAGCAGCACGTCCCGCGCGACCTCGCGCGCCCGGTCCACCGCGTCGGCCATGATCCGAGGTTAGCCGCGCGCGCCGGGGTGCGGACCGCACCCGACTACCCTCGGACCCATGGCCGGGACCGACGGGGCACGCACCGCGGCCGTCGACGACTACATCAAGGCCATCTACGGCGTCGACGAGCGCGGCCAGGGCCCGGCGTCGACCACGGCGCTCGCGAAGCGGCTCGGGGTCGGCGCGTCGTCGGTGTCGGGGATGCTGCGCAAGCTCGCCGAGCAGGGCCTCGTCGAGCACCGCCCCTACGGCGGGGTCCGGCTCACCGACACCGGGCGGCGCGCCGCGCTCGACGTGGTCCGCCGCCACCGGCTGCTCGAGACCTACCTGGTCCAGGAGCTCGGCTACGGCTGGGACGAGGTGCACGTCGAGGCCGAGGTGCTCGAGCACGCCGTGTCGCCGACCCTGCTCGACCGCATGGACGCCCGCCTGGGCCACCCCCGCTTCGACCCGCACGGCGACCCGATCCCGGCCGCCGACGGCACGGTCGCCGAGTTCGAGGGACGGCGCCTGGCCACCCTCGAGCCCGGGGACGGCGGGCGGCTCGTGCGCGTCGACGACGGCGACCCGGCGATGCTCGCCTGGCTGCGCGAGCAGGAGGTCGCGCTGGGCGTGGGCGTCGAGCTGCTGGCCCGCCGCCCGTTCGGCGGCCCGTTCCTCGTGCGCCTCACCCCGGGCGACACCCCCCGCGAGCTCGACCTCGGACCCGAGCTCGCCGACGCTCTCTGGGTCGATGAAGTGGTCCGAGGGGTGTTCCATCGGGACTCCGCATCGTAGAGTTCGGCCAGCCGAACTTTCGGGTGCCAGCCGTCCGAACACACGGACGACCGGGCCGGCGCGAACGGGGTGGGTGCGATGACGCTCGACGAGATGCCGCGCGACCAGCGCGGCGTGGTCACCGCGCTCGACACCCGCGGCGCCGAGCGACGCCGACTCATGGACCTCGGGCTGCTGCCCGGCGCCGCGGTGCACGCGGAGCTGACCAGCCCCCTGGGCGACCCGGTGGCCTACGAGGTGCGGGGCACGCTCGTCGTGCTGCGCCGCCAGCAGGCCCGCACGGTGCACGTCGAGCTCGAGGAGCGCTGAGGTCATGGCGGCCCCCCTGCCCGCGCCGGGCGTCGGGCCGCCGCCGGACGAGGGTGCGGCGAGCGGTCCCTGCGGCTCCTGCGCGGCCGCCCCGGGACGGTTGATGCGCCTCGGCCTCGCGCCGGGCCGGCACGACCACGTCGTCGCCCTCGCGGGCAACCCCAACACCGGCAAGAGCACCGTCTTCAACGCCCTGACCGGGCTGCGCCAGCACGTCGGCAACTGGTCGGGCAAGACCGTCTCGCGCGCCGAGGGCGGCTTCACCTACGGCGGCGCCCGCTACCGCATCGTCGACCTGCCCGGCACGTACTCACTGCTGTCCACCAGCACCGACGAGGACGTCGCCCGCGACGCCCTGCTCTTCGGCCGGCCCGACGTCACCGTCGCCGTCGCCGACGCCACGCGCCTGGAGCGCAACCTGCCGCTGGTGCTGCAGGTCCGCCAGATCACCGGCCGCGTCGTCGTCGCGCTCAACCTCGTCGACGAGGCCGCCCGCCACGGCATCACCGTCGACACCCGCCACCTCTCCCGCGAGCTGGGGGTCCCCGTCGTCGCGACGGCCGCCCGCCGCGGCGACGGCCTGCCCGAGCTGCTGGCCGCGATCGCCCAGGTGGCGACCACCGACGACCCGCCCCCGCCCCTCGCCCTGGTCCACCACGACCCGGCGCTCGAGGAGGCCGTCGCGACGCTCGCGGCGCGCGTCGAGGAGCGCTTCCCCGGCCTGCCCAACAGCCGGTGGGTCGCGCTGCGCCTGCTCGAGGGCGACCCGGGGATCGAGGAGGCCGTGCGCGCCGGGACGCTCGGCGAGCTGGCCGGTGCCCCGACCCCGGAGGCGGCCGCGTGAGCAGCGATCTCCTCCAGGAGGCCGGGCGGCTGCGCGACGGCCTGGGCGACGACTTCCGCGACCGCGTCGTCGAGTCGCTCTACACCGACGCCGCGCGCATGGCGGCGACCAGCGTCGACCGCGAGGACGCCCGGGCCCGGCTGACCGTCGACCGCGCGCTCGACCGCGTGCTGACCCACCGCATGTGGGGCTTCCTCGCGATGGGCGTGCTGTTCTTCGCCGTCTTCTGGTTCACCATCGCCGGCGCCGCGGTGCCCTCGGACCTGCTCTACGTGCTGCTCGTGGAGGACGTGCACTCCTGGCTGTCGGGCCTGTTCGCCGCCGTCGGCGCGCCGTGGTGGGTCACCGGGCTGCTCGTCGACGGCGTGTACCTGGCCACCGCGTGGGTGGTCGCGGTGATGCTGCCGCCGATGGCGATCTTCTTCCCGCTGTTCACCCTGCTCGAGGACTTCGGCTACCTGCCGCGGGTGGCGTTCAACCTCGACCGGCTCTTCGCCCGCTCGGGCGCTCACGGCAAGCAGGCGCTGACGATGATGATGGGCTACGGCTGCAACGCCGCCGGCGTCACCGCCACGCGCATCATCGACAGCCGCCGCGAGCGCCTCATCGCCGTCATCACCAACAACTTCAGCATCTGCAACGGGCGCTGGCCGACGCTGATCCTCATGGGCACGATCTTCGTCGGGGCCGTGGTGCCGCCGTGGCTCGCCGGGTTCGTCGCCGCGGGCAGCGTCGTCGCGGTGGTGCTCGTCGGCATCGGCGTCACCCTGGCCGTGTCGTGGCTGCTCTCGCGCACGGTGCTGCGCGGCGAGAGCTCGGTCTACTCGCTCGAGCTGCCGCCGTACCGGCCGCCGCAGGTCTGGCGCACGCTCTACACCAGCATCATCGACCGCACGCTCAAGGTGCTGCGCCGCGCGGTGGTCATGGCCGCCCCGGCCGGCGCCGTGATCTGGCTGATCGGCAACGTCCACCTCGGCGACGCGAGCGTCGCCGGGCACCTCGTCACGGCGCTCCAGCCGATCGGCTGGGTGATCGGCCTCAACGGCGTCATCCTGCTCGCCTACCTGGTCGCCGTGCCGGCCAACGAGATCATCATCCCGACGATCGTCATGCTGACGCTGACGCTCGGGGCCAACAGCCTCGGCGCGGCCCCCGGCGTGATGCTGGAGCTGGGCGACGACCAGCAGATCGGCACGGTGCTGACCACCGTCGGCGGCTGGACGCTGCTGACCGCGGTGAACCTCATGCTGTTCACGCTGCTTCACAACCCCTGCAGCACCACGGTGATGACCATCTGGCACGAGACGCGCAGCGTGCGCTGGACCGCCGTCGCGACCCTGCTGCCCCTGGCCCTCGGCTTCGCGGTCTGCGCCGCGACCGCCGGGCTCTGGCGCCTCCTGACGTGAGCAGGCGCGGCCCCTGTCGGGCCTGTGCTGTCTCAGCACATCTGGAGCAGGTCTGTCTCAGCACATCGGAGAC
>NZ_BAABHO010000017.1:0-105151 GCF_039542135.1 Actinomycetospora chlora | reverse complement strand
ACCGCAGGAACTCCTCCGCCTCCGCCGGATCCACCGTCGGGATCGGGGCCGGGAGATCGACCTCGGCACGCGGCCGTGAGCGGCGAGCCGCTCGAGGGGCGACGTCGTCGGCGGCGCGCTGGATCGGGATGACGTCGGCGGCGGGCTGCCCGGCCCGCGGTGCCGGGATGACGCGGGAGGTGGGATCCCGTGTCGGCAACGGCCCGTGCCGCCCGGACTGCTCGGTGTCCGCAGCGTCTGCGCTCATGCCACCTCAACCGTCTCGATGGGTCCCACCCGTCGCTCACGCCACGGTGCGCGAGCGCGTTCATGTTGCGGGGCGACACCGAGCAGGAAGACCCCCGAACGGTGCGACTTCCCCCGGCCGACGACTCCGTTGAGTAGTCGATCGAGAGACTATGCAGTCGTCGGTCACCGATTCGTGACAGCGCGTGGTCACCATGCGTTTCCGGTTCGCGGCGGATGACACTGCCCCCGCTGCGCCGTTCCCCTACTCCCCCGGCGGCACCGTCGTCGGATCCGGGTACCGGATCGTGATGCGGTCGCGACCCCAATCGATGCCCCGGGCAGGTGCGGCGCGGTCGACGAGATCCGGCATTCGAGTGAGCGGACGGTCCACGACGCCGCGGACCGTCAGGTCGAGGACCACCCCTCGTCGCCGTCGTCGGTGTCCTCGACCGGCACGGCGATCTCGTTGCGGCGCCGGAACGGCACGGTCCAGGGCGGGTCGTAGAACCACGCCACCGCGTCGCCGGATGTCGCGACGCCGTGCTCGCGCAGGGTCGCCAGCAGCTCGTCGGTGCGGGCGGCGACCGCGCGCGGGCCCCGGTCGCCGCTGAAGCGCAGCACGGCGACGGTCTCCCCGGGCACCCTCACCAGCGCCACGGCGTCGTCGTCGGGGGCGGGCAGGGTGTCCATCGTCCAGCGTGACGGCATGAAGAACCGAATCCGCCACCCGCCGTCGCCCTCGCGGGACTGGGCGACCGGGGCGGTCATCGCGATCTCGTCGCCGCCGGCGGGCTGCTGGGCCACCGGCGCGGTCATGGCGATCTCGTCGCCCCGATGGTTGGCGCCGAAGATGTAGCCCGCCAGGCGACGGAACCCCAGGTTGCGGGCCTGCTCCTCGTCGGCCGCGACCACCGTCTCCGCGGCGATCCGCGGCCCGTAGCGCCGCAGCTCCACGGCGTCGGTGAGCGGGCGGCGCAGGTGGTGCGGTTCCTCCGTGCCGACCCGGATGCCGCCGATCGACAGCACCGACTCGACCACCTGTCCGGCGAGTTTGCGCAGCTCCACGTGCACCCTCCGATCGACCCCCGGACCGCCGCGACGCCCGCGGTGGCCGGTCCGATCCTCCGGCCCCGCCGTCGTCCGCGCTCGCCCGCACCCGCCCCGAACCCTCAGGACAGGATGGGTGCCTCGGGCGGCTCGCTCACCGTTCGCGTCCGACGGCCGCGTGGACGGGGTGCGCCTCGACGCGCGCGTCCGGGCCGGGGAACACGAGGCTGGTGTGGTCGTCGTCGAGCCACCGCACCCAGAACGGCGGGCTGCCGTCGGCGTGCTCGACGCCCACGATCTCGCCCTGACGGCGCGGCGACTCGTCGGTCAGGCCCTCGACGATCAACCAGTTCCCGGTCTGGGCTCGCATTGCGGACCTCCTCGAGGACGTCGGCCGTGCCCACGGTCGAGCTCGCGGTCGGCGTCGCACCAGGACCGTCGGCACCCGCTTCCCGGGACCTCCGACTCCGCGCGACGGGACCAGCAGCAGGCGAGGGGGTCGCGGGGCGACGGGATCAGGTCACACCGGGACGGCGCCGCCGGCGGCGCAGGTCGTCACGGCGGGCCGCGTTGCTCTCGGCGTCGATGGCCAGGCCGAAGGCGACGTCGGCCTCGCCGGTCCGGCCCAGCCGGGAGAGCAGGACGGCGCGCGCAGCGAGCCAGGGCGCGTAGTGGTCGAGGCCCTCGACGACGTCGACGGCCGCGAGGCCGGCCGCGGGTCCGTCCCGCTCGCCGATCGCGACCGCGCGGTTGAGCCGCTCGACCGGCCCGTCGCGCACGGTCAGCAGGACGTCGTACCAGGACACGACCGCGTCCCAGTCGGTCGCCTCCGTGCTCGGGGCGAGCGCGTGACAGGCCGCGATCGCGGCCTGGACGACGTAGGGGTCGGGCCGGTCGGGGCAGCGGCGCAGCCCGCGCCCGACCAGGGCGACGGCCTCGACGACCTCGTCGTGGTGCCAGCGGTCCCGGTCCTGGTCGGCGAGCAGCACCGGGCGCCCCTCGGCGTCGACCCGGGCGTCGCGACGGGAGTGCTGGAGCAGCAGCAGGGCGAGCAGGCCGATCGCGGTCGGCTCGTCGGGCAGGAGGTCGTGGACGAGCCGGGCCAGCCGCACCGCCTCCGTCGCGAGCTCGGCGCGCAGCGGGACGTCGCCGGACGTGGCCGAGTAGCCCTCGTTGAACAGGAAGTAGACCGTCGCCGCGACGGCGAGGAGACGGTCGGGCAGCTCGTGGGCCGCCGGCACCCGGTACGGGATCGCGGCGCGGGCGATCTTCTGCTTGGTCCGGGTGATCCTCTTGCTCATCGTGGCCTCGCCGACCAGCAGCGCCCGGGCGACCTCCTCCGTGGTCAGGCCGCACAGCGTGCGCAGGGCCAGGGCCACCTGGGCCGCGGGCTCGAGCGCGGGGTGGCAGCAGGTGAAGACGAGCCGGAGCAGGTCGTCGTCGATCGTGTCGGCGTCCCGGTCCTCGGGCGGCAGCAGGAGCTCCACGGCCGACGCCTCCTTCTCGGCCCGCCGGTGCTCGCGGCGGAGCCGGTCGACGGCGCACCGCCGTGCGGTCACGATGAGCCAGGCCCGGGGTTGCTCGGGGACGCCGGTGCGGGGCCACGTCGCGAGGGCCCGCTCGACGGCGTCGGCGACGGCGTCCTCGGCCACCTGCCAGTCGCCGACGGTCCGGATGAGGGTGGCCAGCACACGCCGGCCCTCGTCGCGCAGAACGCGGACGAGGGCGGCGTGGCCGGCGTGGCCGGCGTGCCGGTTGTCGTCGAGCTCGGTCACATCGGGATGACGGGCCGGACCTCGACCGCCCCGTGGCGGGCACCGGGGATCCGGGCCGCGGCGGCCACGGCCTCGTCGAGGTCGCCGCACTCGAGCAGGTAGAAGCCCATCAGCATTTCCTTGGTCTCCGCGTACGGACCGTCCCCGGTGACGACGTCACCGTCCTTCACCCGGACCGTGGTGGCGGTGGACGTCGGGTACAGCGCGGCCCCGCCGCGGATGATCGCCGCCGCGCCGCGTCCGAACTCGCCGTACTCCGCGGTCTCCTCGGCGTGCTCGGGCGCCGACCAGTCCACGTCGTCGGTGTAGATCAGCGCTGCGTACATCGTCATGATCGCTCCTCGGGGTCGGGGCCGGCTCCATCCTGCGGCCACGTCCGATGGACGAACAGCGGGCGCCGGGACGGACAGGCGGTCCGAGATTTTTCCGGCCCGCGTCCTGTATGAACTCTGAGTGATGACGACGAGGTCGGCGTCGCCCTACAGTCGCCCGTGTGACGCAGGACCTTACGCACTCTGCGTACACGACGGGTCGGCCCGTCGTCGCCCCGAGCCCACCGGAGCCTCGATGATCAGTGATGAAGCGCAGCGCTTCGCGGACCTCCTGCGCTCCGCCCCGCGGATGGCCGAACTCCCCCTCGCGCAGCAGCGAGCGGCGGGCGAGCACGCCGAGGACCTCACCGCCGCCCCGGAGGGGGTGACCGAGGAACCGGTGGCCGACGACGCGATCCGCGGCATGTGGGTGACGCCGTCGGGCGCGCCGCCCGACCGCACGGTGCTGTACCTCTTCGGCGGGGGCCACGTCATCACGTCCACCGCCTCGCGGCGCAAGTTCGCCGGGCACCTGGCGCTCGCCCTGGAGGCCCGGGTCCTCCTGCTCGACTACCCGCTGGCCCCCGAGCACCCCTTCCCGCGGGACGTGGAGGCAACGGTCGCCGCCGTGCGGGCGCTGCTCGACGGAGGCGTGGCCGCCGAGCGGCTCGTCCTGGCCGGGGAGTCCTCGGGGGGCGGGCTCGTGCTGGAGACGCTGCTCGCCGCGGACCGTGCGGGACTCGCGCGGCCGGCCGCCGCCTACCTGATGTCGCCCTGGGCCGACCTGCGCTGCACCGCGGCGTCGTACACCGATCGCCGCGACGTCGACCTCGAGTGCAGTCGCGAGAGCCTGCAGCGCATGGCGCGCCAGTACCTCGACGGCCACGACCCCAGCGATCCCGCCGCCTCGCCCGTCCTCGCCGGCCCCGCCGAGCTCGCCACCGCCCTCCCGCCCCTGTTCGTGCAGGTGGGCGGCCACGAGGTCCTGCTCGACGACGCCCTCGCCGTGGTCCGCGCCGCCGCCCTCGCCGACGTGCCCGCCACGCTGCAGGTCTGGCCGGAGATGCAGCACTTCTTCCAGCTCGGCGTCGGGATCTACCCGGAGGCCGCGGCCGCCCTCCGGGCGGCCGGCAGCTGGCTCCGGGACCGGCTCCAGCCCGCCACCTGAGTCTCCGCGCACCGACGGGCACGTTTGCCGTCACCCGGTCGCGGTCAGATCCCCGCGTGAGCAGGGCAGCCGACGGCGACGTCCTCGTCGTCGCGTGCCCGATCGGGTCCAGAGGCGAGGGGCGGTACGTCGGTGTCCGAGATGTCCGAGCGGTCCGGGCTGCAGGTCGACGAGAACCTGCGGGCGTTCGTCGAGGACGAGCTGCTCGCGCAGGTCGAGCTCACGTCCGAGCAGTTCTGGTCGACCCTGGCGCGCCTGCAGGAGCGGTTCGCGCCGCGCATCGCGACGGCCCTGGCCGAGCGCGACGACCTCCAGGGCAAGATCGACGCCTGGCACGGCGAGCACGGCGCGGGCACCCGCGACGACTACGAGAAGCTGCTGACCGACCTGGGCTACCTGGCTCCGGAGCCCTCGAGCGTCCCGACGATCGACGTCGACCACGTCGACCCGGAGATCGCCGAGGTCCCCGGCCCGCAGCTGGTGGTGCCGTCCACCAACGCGCGGTTCTCGCTGAACGCCGCCAACGCCCGCTGGGGCTCGCTGTTCGACGCCTTCTACGGCACCGACGCGCTCCCCCAGGACCACGAGCTCGAGAAGGGGTACGACGAGCGGCGCGGCGCCCAGGTCATCGAGGCGGCCGACCAGCTGCTCGACGAGCTCTTCCCGCTCGAGCGCGGCAGCCACGCCGACGTCACCGCCTACCGCCCGTCGACCGACGGCCTCGCCGCCGACACGGCCGACGGCACCGTCGGGCTGGCCGACCCCTCGGCGTTCGCCGGCTTCAACGCCCCGGACGACGACGGCCGGGGGAACGTGCTGCTCGTCCGCCACGGCCTGCACGTCGACCTGGTGATCGACCCGTCCACTCAGGTCGGACGCCAGCACCACGCGGAGGTCAGCGACGTCGTGCTCGAGTCGGCGGTGACCACGATCGTCGACCTCGAGGACTCGGTCGCGACGGTCGACGGCGAGGACAAGGCCCTGGCCTACCGGACGTGGCTCGGCCTGATGACCGGAGACCTGGTCGCGGAGTTCCAGAAGGGCGGGAAGACCGTCACCCGCCGGGTCCACCCGGACCGCGAGTACACCGCCGCCGACGGGTCGTCGCTGACGCTGCCCGGGCGCTCGCTGATGCTGGTCCGCACGTGCGGCCACCACATGACGACGAACGCGGTGCTGACCGCGGACGGCGAGGAGGTCAACGAGGGCGTGCTCGACGTGCTCGTGTGCGCCGTCGCCGGCCTCTACGACCTGCGCGGGCTCGGACCGCACACGAACTCCCGCGCCGGGAGCCTGTACGTCGTCAAGCCCAAGCAGCACGGGCCGGACGAGGTGGCCCTGACGGTCGAGCTGTTCGCGGCGGTCGAGGAGGCCCTCGGCCTCGACACCAACACCCTCAAGATCGGCATCATGGACGAGGAGAAGCGGACGACGGTCAACCTGTCGGCCTGCATCGGCGCGGCCGCGCACCGCGTCATCTTCGTCAACACCGGCTTCCTCGACCGGACCGGCGACGAGATCCACACCTGCTTCGCCGCCGGCCCCGTGCTGCGCAAGGGCGACATGAAGTCGACGGTCTGGCTGCAGACCTACGAGGACCGCAACGTCGACGTCGCCCTGGCCGCGGGCTTCGAGCACCACGCGCAGGTCGGCAAGGGCATGTGGGCCAAGCCCGCCGCGATGGCCGAGATGCTCGAGCAGAAGATCGGCCACCCGAAGGCGGGCGCGAACACCGCCTGGGTCCCCTCGCCGACCGCCGCGACCCTGCACGCGCTGCACTACCTGCGCGTCGACGTGCACGCCGTCCAGGAGGAGCTCGCCCAGCGGGAGACGGCCGACCGCCGCCACCTGCTGGAGCTCCCGCTCTCCGACCCGACCACGCTGTCCGACGACGACGTGCGCCGGGAGCTGGAGACCAACGCCCAGTCGATCCTCGGCTACGTCGTGCGGTGGGTCGGGATGGGGATCGGCTGCTCGACGGTGCCCGACCTCGACGGCGTCGGGCTGATGGAGGACCGCGCCACGCTGCGGATCTCCAGCCAGCTCATCGCGAACTGGCTCGAGCACGGTGTCGTCGACGCCGACACCGTCCGGGAGACGTTCGCGCGCATGGCCGCGCTGGTCGACGAGCAGAACGAGGGCGTGGAGGGCTACCCGCCCATGGCGCCGGACCTGGAGAACAGCGAGTCGTTCCAGGCGGCCCTCGAGCTGGTCTTCAGCGGCGGCACCGAGCCCAACGGCTACACCGAGCGCCCCCTCACGCAGTGGCGCCGGAAGGCCAAGGCCCACGCCTGAGACGTCGGGTGGGGGCGCCGCCGGCGCGGCGCCCCTCCCGGTCAGGCCCCCTCCGGTTCAGGCCCCTCCGGATCAGGCGCTGCGCCGCACGGCGCGCGCCCGCCGGGCCACGTCGCTGACCACCCGTTCCTCGTCGAGGGTCGGCACCTCCCCGTGCCGGACGACGATCCGGCCGCCCACCAGCCCCGTGTCGACGTCGGCGGCGCGGGCGCTGTAGACCAGCGCGGCGAGGGGGTCGTGCATCGGGATCATGTGGGGACCGGTGGCGTCGACCAGGACGACGTCGGCGAGGAACCCCGGCACCAACCGGCCGAGCCGGTCGCCGAGGCCGACGGCGGCGGCCCCGCCGGAGGTGGCCATCCGGAAGACCTCCTCGGCGACGACCACGTCGGCCTGCCGCGCCACCACCTTCTGCAGCAACGCCGCGTACTTCATGTTCTCGATCATGTCCTGGCCGTTGGTGCAGGCCGGGCCGTCGCACCCCAGGCCGATGGTCGCCCCGGCGGCGCGTAGGCGGGGGATCAGGGCGACGCCGGACCCCAGCAGCATGTTGCTCGTCGGGTCGTGCACGACCGGCGAGCCCGTCGCGGCGATGAGCTCGATGTCGCGGTCCGACAGGTGCACGCAGTGGTTGAGCATCACGGCCGGTCCGAGGGCCCCGACCGGTAACGGCACCCGGCCGCGGACCGACTGCGATCACCGTGGTCCCGCTGCGCACGCTTCCCCGGCTCGACGCCGACGACGCCGTCACCGAGCGGCTGGCGGTGCCAGGGCGCGGCGACCCCGCAGCGCCCGGGAACCGGCGGCACTCGCGGCTCGTGCTCGGAGCGCTCGTCGCGGTCCTCCTGCTCGGCGCGGCCGCCGCCGTCGTGGGGACCTCGCTCGCCTCCGCTCCCCCGGCGCCGACCGCGGGCCCGGCGCCGAGCTCGCCGCTGCCCACGGTCCCGCCCTCGCCGTCGTCGGCGTCGTCCGCGATGCCGGCCGCCGATCCCGGGCCGACGCTGGTCGACACCGAGGGGGTGCGGGTCACCGGACCGGTCGCCGCCCGCATCCGCGCGCTGTACCGGGCTCTGCGGCCCTACGACCCCGCGGCGATCCGCCGCCTCACCGACCAGGGCCACGGACCGGACGCGCAGATCGCCTCCGCGCTCGCCGACGGCTCCACGCGCGACGCCGTCCGGGAGGTGATGCGGACCCCGATCCGGCACGAGGACGAGCAGCTCGCCTACCTGTCGGAGGCGGACCTGCGCCTGTTCATCAGCCCGACCACCGGCGCCGTCGTGGCCCTCGTCCTGCCCGGGAGCACGGGCGGCGGGGGCACGGGAGCGTCGTCCTCCTGCGGGCAGGTCCCCAACGCCATCACCGGCGGTACGACCGGGGTCTCCGTGGTCGACGGGTCCACCCCGTGCACCACCGCCCGCACGATCGTCACCGCCTACTACGCCGCGCCGCTCTCCGGGGACGTCTCCGCGACGCTGCGCCGCGATGTCCGCGGCTGGACCTGCACCTCCACCACCGGCGCGGAGTACCAGGACACCGGGCGCGCCGGCGACTGCGTCAGCGGGACCCGCCACGTCGTCATGGGCTGACGCGATCCGTCTCGCGCGCGGCCTCGCGGACGAGGTCGGCCACGACGTCGGGCCGGGACACCGTGACGGCATGGGACGCCGCCACCTCCACGGTGTGGGCGCCCGCCCATGAACCTCATGGAGGCGGCCGGGATGGCGAGGTCGTCGAGCGTGACCAAGTTCCACGACGGGACGGTCTTCCAGGCGGCCCTCGTGGCCGGCTCCTCCAGGGCCGCCGAGGTGATCGGCCGCTGGGTGGCCGCCATCAGGTCGGCGACGTCCTCGGCGACGTCGGCGGCGAACACCTTCCGGAACTCCTCCTGGCGGATGGTGAGGTCACTGCCGGTGCCACCGTCGGGCAGCGGGACGGGCACGCTGTCCAGCGCCGCACCGAGCTGCGCGCCGGGGAACCTCGCGGCCAGCTCCCCGGTGCTCTCCCCCGGCTCGAGGATGGAGCTGGCGACGTCGACGGGCGCCGTGCGACGCCGGGTCGCGACACGATGGTGAGCCCGCTGGACGTCCGCGCCGCCCACAACGCCCGGTCGGTCACGGCCGCGATGCACGAGCTGGCGGTGCGGGAGGCGGTGCGGGAGGGATGCCGGACCTCTGGGCCGTCGAGCGCACCGCGACGACGAGAGCGCGGGACGGTCCGGGTAGCGGGTCAGGCGCCGGCGCCGTGGTCGGCGGCGGGCCGCGCCGCCGTGTCCAGGCCGCTCATCGCGGCGAGCATGGTCGCCAGGTTGTCCTCCAGGTGCCCGCGCACGGCGGCCCGCACCCGCTCCGGATCGCGCGAGCGCGCGGCGTCGACGAGCTCGTCGTGGGCGTGGGCGCGGTGCTCGGCGAACGACTCGGGCGCCTCGACGGGGTCGAACACCAGCCGCGTGTAGCGCTCGGACGCGTCCCAGAGCGGGGCGAGCATCCGCCGGTCCCAGACGCTCGCGGCCGGCTCGATCAGCGCGGCGTGGAAGTCGCGGTGGGGCTGCCAGAACGCCTCGCCGAGCACGTGGTCGAACGCGGCGCGGACCATGGCGTCGAGCTCGGCGATCTCGGCGTCGGTGCGCCCCGGCGCCGACAGGGCCGCGAGCTCGGGCTCCACGGTGATCCGCAGCCGGTAGATCGCCCGCAGGTCGTCCGGGTCGAGCGGGGTCACCAGCGCGCTGCGGGACGGGCTGAGCACGATGAGGCCCTGGGCCTCGAGCTGGCGCAGCGCCTCGCGCACCGGGACGTGGCTGACCCCGAGCTGCTCGGTCAGGGCCGGCACGGTGAACGGCTGCCCCGGGGGCAGCTCCCCGCTGAGGATCGAGCGACGGATCTCGTGCAGCACGAGGTCGACCGCCGATGCCTTGCGCGAGGCCACCGACCGCACGCCCCGCCCCACCTCAGCGGCCACGGTCCACCCCCTCGTCCGGACGACGCCCGTCGGCGGCGAAGCCTAGCGCGCATTGACATCTTATAAGTTAGCGCCCTAGCTTCTGGATGGTCCAGGTCACGTCGACGCGGCCGGTACAGCTGCCTGACCGACGGCGTCACGGCACTGGCCCAGAGAGGATTCTCCGTGCGCATCGCCAACCACGCGGGACGGCTCGCCCTGGTCGAGCCCGACCCCGAGTCCGCCGGCGGCCTGCGCGGGCTGGACGTGGAGCGCGCCAGCGATGGCCGCTTCGCCGCCGACCCGCAGGCCGTCTACGACCGCTGGGACGAGTTCCGCGACTGGGCCGCGTCGGCGGACCTCGCCGCCGCCGTCCCCCTGGGCGCCCTCGGCCCCGTCGCCCTCCGGCCGCCGCAGGTCTTCGCGGTGGGCCTGAACTACCGCGACCACGCCGCCGAATCGGGCATGGAGCTGCCGACGACGCCGCTGGTGTTCACCAAGTACGCGTCGAGCTTCACGGGCCCCCAGGGGGACATCCGCCTGTCCCCGGGGAACGTCGACTGGGAGGTCGAGCTCGTCGCCGTCATCGGCACGGGCGGTCACCGCATCCCGGCGGCGCAGGGGTGGGACCACGTCGCCGGCCTCACCGTCGGTCAGGATCTCTCCGACCGCACCACCCAGTTCGCCGCACCGCCGCCGCAGTTCGGCATGGGCAAGTCCTACCCCGGGTTCTCGCCGATGGGCCCGGCGCTGGTCAGTCCCGACGAGCTGCGGGCGGCCGGCCTCGACCCCGACGACCTCGAGCTCGGGTGCCTCGTCAACGGCGAGAGCGTCCAGAAGGGACGCACCGGGGCGATGATCTTCTCGGTCCCGGACCTGGTCGCCGAGCTCTCGGCGATCGTGACGCTGCTGCCCGGCGACGTGGTGTTCACCGGCACGCCGGCCGGCATCGGCGCGGGCCGGACCCCGCCGCGCTTCCTGGCCCCCGGCGACGAGCTCGTCACCTGGTGCGCGGGGATCGGCCAGATGACCCACCGCTTCGTGACGGGAGAGGCCTCGTGACCGCCTACCTGGAGGCCGCCGACCGCGACGGCACCTTCGTGTCGCACGCCTTCCCCGAGCAGCTCGTCGACCTCGGCGAGATCCGCATGAACTACGCGACCGCCGGCGACCCCGCCGCGCCCGCGCTGCTGCTGATCCCGGGGCAGTCGGAGTCCTGGTGGGGCTACGAGCCCGCGATGCCGCTGCTCGCCGAGCACTTCCACGTGCACGCCGTCGACCTGCGCGGGCAGGGGCGCTCCACGTGGACCCCGGGCCGGTACACGATCGACGTCTTCGGCGCCGACCTCGAGCGGTTCATCGACCTCGTCATCGGGCGGCCCACGCTCGTGAGCGGCATGTCCTCGGGCGGGGTGCTGTCGGCCTGGCTGTCGGCGTTCGCCAAGCCGGGGGTGATCCGGGGCGCGGTGTGGGAGGACCCGCCGGTGTTCGCCAGCCAGACGACCCCGGCCGTCGGGCCCGGCATCCGGCAGGCCATCGGGCCGGTGTTCACCGCGTGGAACACCTGGCTCGGCGACCAGTGGAAGGTCGGCGACCTCGACGGGCTGATGCGCGCGATGCCCACCGCGCTGCCGCCGGAGATCCTGCGCGCGATGGGGTCCATGATCCCGCCGCCCGACCCCGACGCCTTCCCGCCGCCCGGTCAGAACCTGCGCGAGTACGACCCGGAGTGGGGCCGCGCGTTCGTCAGCGGCGCCGCGACGGCGTCCTGCGACCACGAGACGATGCTGCGCCGCGTGCGGGTCCCGGTGCTGTTCACCCACCACTTCCGCACCGTCGACGAGCGGACCGGACGCCTGATCGGGGCCTCGACCGACGCGCAGGCCCGCCGCGCCTGCGAGCTGGTCGCGGAGGCCGGGCAGCGGATCGACTACCGCTCGTTCCCGGACACGCCGCACTCGATGCACGAGCACGCCCCGAAGCAGTACGTCGAGACCGTCCTGGACTGGGTCGCGACGCTCGACCGAGAGGACCCCCGATGAACCAGCACAAGCAGTCCCCGATCATCCCGCCGAAGCTGCACCACGCGACGTTCCTGACGCTGGAGCTGGACGAGATGGTCCGCTGGTACGGGCTCGTGTGCGGGCTCTACCCGGTGCACTACGCCGAGTCCGCGGCGTGGCTGACCAACGACGAGGCCAACCACCGGATCGCGCTGATCAAGCACCCCGCGGTGCACGCGCCGGTGGACAAGCCGACGAGCGCGGGCCTGCACCACACGGCGTTCGAGTACGGCTCGTTCGACCAGTGGCTCGACAACTACGAGCGCCTGCGCGACCACGGCGTCACGCCGTTCATGTGCCTCGACCACGGCATCACGATGTCGCTCTACTACGCGGACCCCGAGGGCAACGGCGTCGAGATCCAGTTCGACTGCTTCGGCGACTGGGCGGTGTCCAAGGAGTGGATCTGGGCGTCCCGCGAGTTCGCCGAGAACCCGATCGGCGAGTGGTTCGACCCCGACAAGCTCCTCGAGGCACGCGCCCAGGGCCTGTCGCAGGACGAGATCCACGAGGGCGCCCGGGCCGGCAAGTACCGGCCCGACGACCCGCCCGCCGACATCCTGCTGCCCGAGGTCTACTGAGTGGCCAGGACGCAGGTGCTCGTCGCGGGCGGCGGACCGGTCGGGCTCGCGGCGGCCGTCGAGCTGGGCCGCCGCGGGATCGACTGCGTGGTCGTCGAGCCACGCACCGACGTCTCGCACGCCCGGCCCCGGTGCAAGACGGTCAACGTGCGGACGATGGAGCACCTGCGCCGGTGGGGCCTCGCCGATCGCCTGCGGGCCCGGGCGCCGCTGTCGGTGGCGTACTCCACCGAGGTGGTGTTCTGCACCTCGCTGACGGGCCACGAGCTCTCGCGCTTCACGGGCGTCCTCGGGCTGGCACCGCAGGGCGACCGCTTCCCGGAGGTCGGCCAGCAGGCCCCGCAGTACGTCCTCGAGCACCTGCTCCGCGAGGCCGTCGACGCGCTCGACACCGTCGAGCTCCGCCTCGGCGACCGCGTCGTCGACCTCGTCCAGGACGACGACGCGGTCACCGTGCACCTCGCCGGCACCGAGCCGGTCACGGCCGACTACGTCCTCGGCTGCGACGGCCCGCGCAGCACGGTGCGCGACCGCGTCGGCGCCACCTACGTCGGGGAACACGCCCTGCGACCCAACTACGGCATGGTGTTCCGCGCCCCCGGGCTGTCCGCGCGCGTCCGGCACGGCCCGGCCGTCCAGTACTGGACCGTCAACCCCGCCGCGCCGGCCCTGCTCGGCCCGCTCGACCGCGACGACACCTGGTGGATCATCGCCTTCGGCGTCGACCGCGAGACCGGCGACCGCGACGGCCACGCGGTGATCGACGCGGCGGTCGGGGCACCGGTCGACGCGGAGGTGCTCTCCACCGACCCCTGGACCGCGCGGATGCAGCTGGTCGACACCCTGCGCGTCGGCCGGGTGTTCCTCGCCGGGGACGCCGCCCACCTCAACCCGCCCTTCGGCGGCCACGGCCTCAACACCGGGATCGGCGACGCGGTCGACCTCGGGTGGAAGCTCGCCGCGGTGCTCCGGGGCTGGGGCGGTCCGGGCCTGCTCGACAGCTACGACGCCGAGCGGCGCCCGGTGCAGGACCGCGTCGTCCGCGCGGCGCACGAGAACATGCGGACGCTCTCGACCGACCTCGTCGTCGACGACCTCGACGCCGACACCCCGCACGGTGACGAGGCCCGCCGCGCCGCCCACGAGCGCATCCAGGCGACCAAGCACGCCGAGTTCCACGCCCTGGACCTCGTGCTCGACGTCGACCACGACGGCTCACCGGTCGTCGCCCCCGGCGCGGGACACCGGCTGCCGCACGCGTGGCTCCCCGACGGCCGCTCGCTCTACGACGTCCTCGGTCCCGGGCTCACCCTGCTCGCCCGCCCCGGCGACGACCCCGCCGCCCTGGGCGCGGCCTGCGCCCGCCGGGGCGTCCCCCTGACCGTCGTGACGCTCGACGGCCGGGACGGGCCGGCGCTGCTCGTCCGGCCCGACCAGCACGTCGCCTGGTGCGGCCCGGTCCTCCCGCCCGACCCGGCCGGCGTGGTCGACCACGTCACCGGGAACAACGACGCCCCGCCCCCGGTTGCCGGCTGCGCAAACGCCACGACGACCGGAGGGAGTCCGGGGTGAGCACCCTGAACTGGCTGGTGGACGGGCCCTCGACGCCGTCCGAGCGCTGGGAGCGGGCGGGCTACCTCGTCGAGCTCGGCGACCACATCGCGGCCGCGCGGGAGCTCGAGCCGCTGTACGCCGACGACCCCGGCAACGCCGCGGTCGCGCTGCTGCTGGCCCGCGCGTACTACCACTCGGCGCAGCTCGGGCGGGCCGAGGCCACCCTGCGCGCCCTGGTCGCCGACGTCCCGTCCGACGGCTACGCGCACCTGCTGCTCGGCCGGACGCTGCAGCGCCGGTCGCGGCACGACGAGGCCGCGCCGCACCTCCGGCTGGCCGCCGCGCTGGGCGAGGCCACCGCCGACTGATCGTGCCCGGTTGGGCGGAGAGGCGTCCGGGTAGTCAGGCCGGACGCCGTCGGGGACAACGAGCGGGCACGCCGTGCGCGCTCGCACCGGACCCGGGAGGCCGTGTGGTCGAGGTGGTCGAGGTGGTCGAGCACCCCGCCGTCGACGGGACGGCGCCGTGACCCCCTCCGCGGGGGAGGCGTCGTTCCGCCTGCGGACCGTCTACGGGGCGCCCCGCCCGGTGCTGGTGCTGACCGCCACCGGCGTCGTCGACCGCACCAACGACGTCGACCTGTTCGACCAGCTCGACCGCGCCGCCACGATCGCCGCGTCCTCCCTCCACACGGACGACCACGGCTGGCACACCGTCGCCGGGGCGATCGTGCTGGACCTGCGCGGCGTCATCCTCTTCTCCAGCCGGACGATCCGGGTGCTCTCGCGACGGCGCGACGTCCGCGGCCGGCCGCTGCGGGTGGTCGCCGCCGACCACAGCGCCGTCGCCCTCCAGATCGAGGTGCTCCACCTCGACGGCTGCTTCGCCCGGTACACCGACATCGCCGACGCCGTGCTCGCCGACGCCGCCTGACCCGTCGGGCTGCCCGTGCAGGCCCGCGGGTCGGTCGGCCCCCGGTCACGGGACGAGCGGTCCTCGCCCCGGCGCCCGGAAGAGCGAGGCTGCTCCCGTGGCCAGCACACGGTGGGAGGACCTCGGTCCCGGACGCCGGCGAGCCGTCCTGTTCGCCGCCGGTCTCGAGACCGGCCTGAAGGTCGCGGCCCTGATCGACCTCGCGCCCCGGCCCCGGGAGGAGATCCGCGGGCCGAAGGCGGCGTGGGCCGCGGCGATCGTGCTGACCGGTTCGGCCGGGCTCGTACCGCTCGCCTACTTCCTCCGCGGACGGGTCGACCCACCCCCACCGCCGTCCCGCCCACTGCCCCTCCCACCAGAGGCCGAGGGCCGCTGACCGACGAGCGAGGAGACCACCGTGACCACCGTGCCGATCGCCGTGCCGACGCCCGTGGGGGCGGGGGACGAGGTGGCGGCGCTGCGGCGCTTCCACCGCGACACCACCTGGACGGGCACGATCGCCGCCGGAGGTATGGGTCCGGGCAGCCCGGCCATGACGGCCGCCGGCGCGGGCAGCCACCACCTGATCCAGGACGGCCGTTGGGTGGTCGGCGACTACCACCAGGAGCAGTACCTGGACGACGGCACCCATGTGCTGACCTGGCAGCTCCACTGGGTGGCGGGCTGGGACCCGCAACGGCGCGTGTACCGCGCCGTGCTGGCCGACTGCTACGGGCACGCCGAGGTGATGACCGGCCACATCGACGGCGACCGCCTCGTCTTCGAATCGACGGGCGACCCGGCCGTCCGCCTCCGGCTCACCTGGGACCTGCAGGGCCCGGACGCGCTGGTCTGGCGCAACGAGTCGAGCGTCAACGGCGGCCCGTGGTCGCTCGTCGAGGAGTACCGCTGCACGACCGTGCCCGACGGGCACTCCCGACCCAACGAGGCCGTCCGCCGGTTCAACAAGCACGTCCTCAACCCCCTGATGCTGCGCCTGGCCGGGCGACGGCACTGGTACGCGGCACGGGTCGAGCACATCGGGCGCCGGTCGGGACGGCACTACGCCACGCCCGCCGTCGCGCGTCCGGTCCCCGACGGGTTCGTCCTGCCCCTGCCGTACGGCCGCGACACCGACTGGTGCCTCAACCTCCTCGCCGCGGGGCGCGGGGCCGTCACCGTCGACGGCGCCCGCCGGGACGTGGTCGCTCCGCGCGTCGTGCCGGCCGACGAGGTCATCGGGAGCCTCACGCCGTCCTGGCGCCGGTGGCTCGGCGGCATCCCCGAGTTCGTGCTCGTGCGCACCGCACCACCCGACCGCGAGGAGACGCACGCCTGACGCGCCCGGCCCGGGTGCCGCACCCGCATCCGGGGCCGGACGGCTGCTGGACGTCGGTGGCAGCGGACAGGATGCTCCACCGCATGACCGCGGCTCCGGGCACCCGACTGCTCGGGCGCGACGCGGAGCGGCGGGAGCTCACCGAGCGGCTGGACGAGATCGGCCACGGCGGGGTGGTCCTCGGGCTGGTGGGTGAGCCCGGGGTCGGGAAGAGCGCGCTGCTGGCCGACGTCACCGAGCACGCGCGGGCGTCGGGCTTCCGCGTCCTCGCCGCCCGCGGCGCCGGGTCCGAGACGCACCTGCCCTACGCGGCCCTGCACCAGCTCCTGCGCCCGCTGCTCCCCCACGCGGACCGCCTGCCAGAGCACCAGCGCGAGTCCCTGCTCGCGTGCTTCGCCATGGCCGACCCGGGCGCGGTCAACCCCTTCTTCAGCGCGCTCGCGGTCCTCGAGCTGCTCGTCGACGCCGCCGCCGAGGCGCCGGTGCTCGTCCACCTCGACGACCTGCACCGGATGGACCAGCCGTCGGTCGACGCGCTGGCCTTCGTCGCCCGCCGGGTCGGGGCCGAGCCGATCGCGATCGTCTGCACCACCCACCCGGGCTCGCTGCCGTTCCCGGACGACGAGGCCGTCCGCTGGATCGAGGTCGGCGGGCTGGACGACGCGGCCGCGGCGGCGCTGCTGGCGGCGCGGGCGCCGGCGCTCGACCCCGTCCGGCGCGACCGGATCCTGCGGCACGCCGAGGGCAACCCCCTCGCCCTGCTCGAGCTGGCGACGGCCGCGGGTGACGGCCACCGCGGGTGGCCGGACCCCGACGACGACGTGCCCATGACCGCGCGACTCGAACGGGCCTTCGCGGCGCGGGCCGCGGAGCTCGACCCCGCCGCCCGGACGATCGTGGAGGTGGCGGCGCTGGACGACGGCGACGACGTCGCCGAGATCGTCGCGGCCGCCGAGCTCCTGAACCCCGCGGCCGGACTCCCGTCGGCCGCGCAGCAGGCGCTCGACCTCGGTCTGCTGACCGTCCAGGCCGGGACCTGCCGGGTCGCCCACCCGCTCGTCGCCTCGGCGCTGCGCCGCTCCCTGTCCGCCGCCGCGCGGCGTGCGGTTCACGCGGCGCTCGCGCAGGTGCTGTCGGGGCAGCCGGAGCGTGCGGTCGCGCACCGCGCCGAGGCCGCGGCAGGCCCGGACGAGCAGATCGCCGCCGAGCTCGAGAGCACGGCCGCCGACTGCCGCCGCCGGGGTGCCGTGTCGAGCGCCCTCGCACGCCTGGAGCGGGCGGCGGCCCTCAGTCCCGATCCGCACCGCCGGGCCGCCCGACTGCTCGGCGCCGCCGAGCTGGGCTACGAGCTGGGACGCTTCGCCCAGGTCGAGCAGATCACCGCCGACGTCGCGGGGATGGACCTCCCCGCCCGGGAGCGGTCCCGGCTCACCTGGCTCACCGGCGCGTTCCACGACGGCGCGACGAGCGAGCCGGCCGAGATCCGGCACCTCGTCGGGCTGGCGCGCCGCGCGGCGGGCGACGACGACGCCGACCTCGCGATGCAGCTGCTCTTCGGCGCCGCCCGCCGCGTGTGGTGGCGCGACCCCGGCGAGGGCGTCCGCGGCGAGGTGGTCGACGCCGCCCGCCGGGTGGCGCTGCCGCCGGGAGACCCGCGGGTCCTCGCGGTGCTCGGTCTGTCGGAGTCCCTCACGCTGGCGCCGGCGGTCGTGCACCGGCTGGACGCGTGGCCCGCCGACGCGCGGGGGCGCCCCGACCTCGCGGCGCTGCTCGGCGTGGCGGCGTTCTGCGTCGGCGACTTCGGTCGTGCCGACTCCTTCCTCTCGGCCGCGATCGGCGAGCTCCGCACCCAGGGCCGGCTGAGCCTGCTCGCCGAGGCGCTGGCGCTGCGGTCCTGGGCCGAGATCAACACCGGGGTCTTCGACGCGTCGAGGTCGGCCGACGAGGCCCGGCGCCTCGCCGACGAGACCGGCCAGGCCGTGTGGGGCGCCACCGCACGGATCGCCGTCGCCGTGGTCGACGCTCTCGGCGGGGGCTGGGACGTCCGGCACCCGCTGCTGACCGAGGCCGAGGACACGGCCTCGCGGACACCCACCGCCAGCTCGTCCCTGCTCGCCGCCGCCCAGCTCGCCCGCGGCATCGCCGCCCTCGGGGCCGAGCGCCCGGAACCGGCCTACGGCGAGCTGCACCGGGTGTTCGTCCCCACCGACCCGGCCTGCCAGCGGGTGCAGCAGCTCTGGACGATCAGCTACCTCGCCGACGCCGCCGTGGCCACCGGACGCCGCGAGGAGGCCGCGGCCCTGCTCGGCTCGGCGGAGCGGCTCGCCGGCGAGGCACCGGCCACCGGGCCGACGATCGCGCTGGAGTACTCCCGGGCGGTCCTGGCCGACCCCGCGTCGGCCGAGGAGCTCCTCCTGGCGGCGCTCGACGGTGCCGCCCGCGACTTCCCGTGGCACCACGCCCGCCTCCGGCTCGCCCACGGCGCGTGGCTGCGCCGCCGGCAGCGGACCGTCGAGTCGCGGGCCCCGCTGCGGGCGGCGCGGGCGACGTTCGACGCCGCGGGCGCCCACACCTGGGCCTTGCGGGCCGACCGCGAGCTCCGGGCCACCGGCGAGCGGGGGTGGCGCCCCGCGACGCGGCCCCGCGAGCAGCTCTCGCCGCAGGAGACGCAGATCGCCGAGCTGGCGGCCCAGGGGCTGTCCAACCGCGAGATCGGGCAGCGCCTGTTCCTCTCCCACCGGACGGTCGGTTCGCACCTGTACCGGGCGTTCCCCAAGCTCGGGATCACCAGCCGCGCCCAGTTGGCGGCCGCGCTCGCCCCCGACGCGTTGAGTCGTCGCGACTGAAGCCGGCAGCGTCCCTCCCCTCCTAGCGTCCGGGTCCGACGGCACCGGGGACGAGCCCGGGTGCCGGTACCGGTGGAGGAGACGCCGTGAGCACTCCCGTGCTGTTCATCCATGGTCTGTGGCTGCACGCCTCGTCGTGGGAACCGTGGATCGAGAGGTTCCGCGAGGCCGGCTACGACCCGCAGGCGCCCGGCTGGCCCGGCGACGGCGCCACGGTCGAGGAGTCCCGCGCGGCCGCGGACGCGATCGCCGACCACGGCATCGACGACGTCGTGGCCCATGTCGCGGGGATCGTCGACGCCCTGCCCGAGGCGCCGATCCTCATCGGGCACTCCTTCGGCGGCCTGATCGCCCAGAAGCTCCTCGGGCAGGACCGCGCCCGTGCCGCCGTCGCGATCGACGCGGCCCAGATCAAGGGGGTGCTCCCGGTCCCGCTGTCGGCGCTGCGGGCGACGCTGCCGGTGTTCAGGAACCCGGCCAACCGGCACCGGTCGGTCTCGCTGTCCGCCGAGCAGTTCCGGTTCGCGTTCGGCAACGCGGTGTCGCCGGAGGAGTCCGACCGGCTCCACGAGCGCTGGACGATCCCGGCGCCGGGACGCCCCCTGTTCGAGGCGGCCTCGGCGAACTTCGACCCCCACTCGCCCGCAGAGGTCGACACCCGCAACGAGGGCCGCGGGCCCCTCCTGCTCATCGCCAGCGGGAAGGACCACACCGTCCCCGAGTCGGTGACGCGGTCGACCCTCAAGCAGTACCGGCACTCCAGCGCCGTCACCGACATCGAGACCTTCCCCGACCGCGGCCACTCGCTGATCATCGACTCGGGGTGGCCGGCGGTCGCGGACCTCTGCCTGTCGTGGCTGAAGGAGCACCAGCTGTGAAGCTCGACCTCGCCGGCCGGACCGCCGTCGTGACGGGCGCCAGCCGGGGCATCGGGCTCGAGGTCACGCGCGCGCTCGTCCGGGAAGGGGCGCGGGTGGCGGCGGGGGCCCGCTCCGGGTCCCCTGCCCTCGACGAGCTCGCCGAGGGCGGCGACGTGCTCGTCGTCCTCGACGACCTCACCACCGAGGCGGGCACCCGCACGCTCGTCGACCAGGCCGTGGAGCGCTTCGGGGGCATCGACCTGCTGGTGAACAACGTCGGCGGCGTCCGGCCGCGGACCGGCGGCTTCGTCGGCGTCAGCGACGACGACTGGCGGTGGGCCTGGGAGGTGAACCTCCTCTCCGCGATCCGCGCCACCCGGGCGGCGGTCCCCCACCTCGTGCGCCGCGCCCCCTCGTCGATCGTCACGATCTGCTCGGTCAACGCCTCGCTGCCCGACCCCGGCGTGATCGACTACAGCGCCGCCAAGGCCGCGCTGCGCAGCGCCTGCAAGTCGCTGTCCAAGGAGCTCGGCCCCGCAGGGGTGCGGGTGAACACCGTGAGCCCGGGCCCGGTGGAGACCGATCTCTGGCTCGGGGCCGGCGGGGTGGCCGAGACGATCGGCAAGGCGCAGGGAGCCGACCCGGCGAGCGTGAAGGCGGCCGCCGTCGCCGGCACCCCGACCGGCCGGTTCACGCACCCGTCGGAGGTCGCCCAGCTCGTGCTGCTCCTCGCCTCCGAGACCGCCGGCAACGTCACCGGCGCCGACGTGGTGATCGACGGGGGCATGGTCGGCACGATCTGAGTCCGCCACCCGGCCCAGCGCTTGTCGTCGGCGACAACGCCCGACGGCCGAACCCTGTTGTCGGCCACGATGACCCGGCCCTCCCGGGGACCGCATGCTCGGTGGACGCATCCCCGCGGCGTCAGGAGCACGCGTGTCCGGCGAGACGACGAGCACGAGCGCGGACCGACCGGTGCCGTTCCGGCCACGGCTGCGGGCCCGCAGCGCCTACGCCTGGCACCGCGTCCTCGCGCGCGGCACGGCGACGCGGTGGCTCGCCGGGGCGATCGAGCGCAGCCCGGCGGCGACGCGCTGGTTCACCACCGCGGAGCGGGTGAGCAAGGAACAGCTGTTCGGCTGCCGGATGTGCGGGCAGTGCGCGCTGCCGGCGACGGGCTACGCGTGCCCGATGACCTGCCCGAAGGAGCTGCGCAACGGGCCGTGCGGCGGGGTGGGGACGGACGGCCGGTGCGAGGTGGTGCCCGAGCTGCGCTGCGTCTGGGTCGTGGCCCACGAGCGCGCCGAGCAGGCCGGTCACGCCGACGACCTCGCGCGGCTGCAGCGTCCCGTCGACCAGCGCCGGCGAGGTGAGAGCTCCTGGCTCAACCACTGGCAGGGCCGCGACGAGGGTCTCTGGACCGCGCCGGTGGGCCCGGACGGCGACGAGGCCCGGTCGCTGCTGGGCCGCGAGCTGGGACTCACGCCGGTGGCGCGGCGGTGAGCGCCCTCCGCGACGCGCTCGCCGCCGGGCGCTTCGCCGTCACCGCCGAGATCGGCCCGCCGCGCGGGGCCGACCCCGCGGCCGTCACGCGGAAGGCCGAGCAGCTGCGCGGCTGGGTGGACGCCGCCAACGTCACCGACAACCAGGGCGCCCACGTGCGGATGGGCAGCCTGGCCGGCTCGGTCCTGGCCCTGCGGGCGGGGGTCGAGCCGGTCATGCAGCTGACGTGCCGCGACCGCAACCGCCTGGCGCTGCAGTCCGACCTGCTCTCGGCCGGGGCGCTGGGCATCCCGAACGTCCTGCTGCTCACCGGCGACCACCCCCGCCACGGTGACCACCCCGACGGCAAGCCGGTCTTCGACCTCGACGGCGTCCAGCTGGTGTGGACCGCGCGCACGATGCGCGACGAGCACCGCCTGCTCTCCGGCCGCGAGCTCGGCACCGCCCCGGGCTGGACCGTCGGCACGGTGGAGAACCCCTTCGCGCCGCCGCCCGGTTTCCGCGCCCGGCGGCTGCTGAAGAAGGTGGTCGCCGGTGCGGAGTTCGTGCAGACGCAGTTCGTGTTCGACGTCCCGCGCTTCGCGGCGTTCATGGCCGAGGTGCGGGACCTCGGCATTCCGGAGCGGTGCGGCGTCATCGCCGGGGTCGGGCCGCTGCGGTCGGTGCGGGTGCTCGAGCACGTGCGCGACGAGGTGCCGGGCACCCACGTCCCCGACGCCCTGGCGCGGCGCCTGCGCGGCGTACCGGCCGACCGCGTCGCCGAGGAGGGCGTGACCGCGTGCGTCGAGACCATCCAGGCGCTGCGGGAGATCCCGGGCGTGGCGGGCGTGCACGTCATGGCGTTCGGGTTCGAGCACGGGATCCCCGAGATCCTGACCCGCGCCGGCCTCGGGCGTCGCCCCGGCGCACCGGAGATCGACCCTCCCCCGGAAGGGGTCCGCCGTGCTGGTTGACTTCCGCCCCCACACCCGGCTGCGCGGCCTGCGCGAGCCGGTCGACTTCGGGGCCACGCTGGGTCCGGTCGTCAGTGCGCTCACCGACGAGTGCGCCGACCTCGCCCGCGTCCGCGTGGTCGCGGACTGGGTCCAGTACCGCGCGAACTTCCGCGACCCGGTGTCGGTGCGCCCCGTCGTCGCCGACCCCGGTCTCGACGCCGACCCCGAGGACCTCGAGCTCGCCCTCGACGTGCGCCGCTGCCACGGCCTGGGCGCCGAGGAGCTGCGCGGGCTCGCCCGCACCGCGATCCGGGGCAGCGACCACGTCCCGCTCGAGGGCTGGGGGCGCACCGCCCGGAGCTGCATCTGGGACTTCAACGCGCTCTACTGGCAGGCCCTCGACCTGTGGGAGCAGGCGACCGGCCGGACCTACGAGCAGGCCCTGCCCGGCGGCGAGAGCGACGCCCGCAACCGGGCCGGGGCCCGCGAGCTGATCAACGAGCTGTTCGCGGCCTGGGACCGCCTCGCCGAGCGCAACGCCCTGCCCACCGAGCTGTACGTGGTCGAGCTCGGGGTGGGCAACGGCAGCCAGGCCCGGGTGTTCCTCGACGAGTTCGTCGCCGCGGACGCCGAGCACGGCCGCGAGTACTACCGGCGCCTGCACTACCTGATGTGCGACTACTCGGGCTACGTGCTGGAGCTGGCCCGCAAGACCGTCGCCGAGCACGATCAGCACGTCAGCTCCTTCGTCCTCGACGCCACCTCGCCGCGCACGGCGCTCGGGTTCCTCAAGTACAAGGTCTTCCTGGTCTACGTCTCGAACGTCTACGACAACCTGCCCACCGACGAGGTCGCCCAGCTCGGCGGCCGGACCTACGGGGTGCAGTCCCGCGCCTGCCTGCCGCGGGCCACGGTCGACGAGCTCGCCGCCGCCACCGCCACGACCCCCGATCGGGTGCCGGCGCTCGTGGCCAAGCTGCTGCGCCTCGGCCCGGCCCTGCTCGCCGAGGCCGCACCCGACCACTTCGGCGGCGTCGACGACGTCGTGGCGTTCTGGCAGCGGACGTGGGCGGCGCTGCGCCTCGAGGAGCGCTACGTGCCCCTGGCGGGCCTCGACCTGCACCCCGTGGCCCCCGGGATCAGCGGGGAGTCGCTGCGGCCGCTGCTCGAGGCCGGGGCCGACGTGCGGATGCACGTCAGCAACGGCGCCGCCGCGAGCTTCGTCGACACCCTGACGCTGCTGCACCCCTTCGGCAGCCTCGTCTGCCACGACCTGTTCGTCACCGACGTGGCGGCCTACCGCACCCGGTTCGCCGGGCCCGGCAAGTACGACGGCTCGGTGGTGAACTGGGTCAACGGCACCCTGCTGGCCCACCTCGGGCGCCGCCGGGGCTTCGACGTGCACTTCGCGCCCTTCGCCCACCGCGACGGCACCAACATCGTCACGCTGACCGCCCACGTGCGGGACTGACGGGAGGCCCACCGTGCTGCTGCCCACGACCGTCGTCGGCTCCTGGCCCGTGCCCGAGTGGCTCGAGCGGCTCAAGACCGACCACCACCGCGGCCGCATCAGCCGCACCCAGCTCGACGACGTCCACGAGACGGCCATCAAGGCGGCCCTGAAGGACCAGGAGCTGGCCGGGGTCGACATCGTGAGCGACGGCGAGCTGCGCCGCGACAACGACGTCGACCACTTCCTCGCACGGATGCCCGGGGTGGTGCTCCCCCTGCCCGTCAAGGAGTTCTACTACGACTACCACACGGTGACGCTGCCGGCGCCGCTCCCGCCGGTCGACGGCCCGACCCTCGGGCTCGCGGACGACTTCGCCTTCACCCGCGCCCACACCGACCGCCCCATCAAGTTCTCGTTCACCGGGCCGTTCTCGCTCGCCCAGCGGGTCGTCGAGCACCCCTACGCCGACCGCGCCGAGCTGGTCGTCGCCATCGCCGCCGTCCTGCACGCCGAGGCCGTCGCCCTGGCCGCGCGCGGCGCGACCCACCTGCAGATCGACGAGCCCTACCTGGCCGGCCACCCGCAGGCGATCGCCGAGGCGGTCGCGGCGGTGAACGTCGTGGTCGAGGGCGTGGCGGTCCGCTGGGGCCTGCACGTCTGCTACGGCAACCGCTACGCACGGCCCTCCTGGGAGGGGCACTACGACTTCCTCTTCCCCGCCGTGCTCGACGCCCGCGTCGACGAGCTCGTCCTCGAGTTCGGGCGCAAGGGCGACGAGGACCTGCCGGTGCTCGCCCACGGCGGCTGGGACCGCGACGTGGGGCTGGGCGTCATCGACGTCAAGGACCCCGACGTCGAGTCGCCGCAGACGGTCGCCAACCGCATCCGCCGGGCCCTCGACCTGGTGCCCGCCGAGCGTCTCGTCGTCAACCCGGACTGCGGGCTGCGCAACCTGCCCGCCGCCAACGCGCGCGCCAAGCTCGCGGCGATGGTCGCGGGCGCAGCCGCGGTCCGCGACACCCTCGCCGCACCGGCGCCCGTCCCGGACCGGCCCGCGGTGGTCGCCGCCGCGGGCTGAGTCAGGGCGCCGCGAGGGGCGCGTTGAGCACCAGCAGGCCGGGTGCGCCCCCGTCCGGCACGCGCACCACCGTGCGCGCGCCGTTCTCCAGCCGCGGGAAGACCGTGCGGTAGCGGTCGAGCGGCACCTCGAGCAGCGCGCAGAGCAGCAGGCGCAGCAGCGTCTGGTGGCCGACGACGAGCACGGTGCCGTCGGGGTGGCGGGAGACCGCCTCGTCCAGCGCGGGCCGCGCCCGGGCGACCGCGTCCGCGCCGGGTTCGCCGCCGGGCAGCGGGGACGATGCGGGGGCGGCGAGGAACTCGTCGAGCTCGGCCGGGAACCGCTCGCGCATCTCGTCGCGGGTCAGGCCGTCGCCCCGGCCGAAGTCGACCTCGACGAGCCGCTCGTCGACGGCCACGGCGACGCCCAGCGCCCGGCCGGCGGGCTCCGCGGTGTCGCGGGCGCGCTGCAGCGGCGAGGTGTGCACGGCGTCGATCCGGGTGATGCCGGCCCACCGCGCGAGCTGCTCGGCCTGGTCGCGGCCGCGGTCGGTCAGCGCGACGTCGGAGCGTCCGGCGTAGCGGTTGTCGTGGTGCCAGACGGTCTCGCCGTGGCGCACGAGCACGAGCTCCGTCACGTGGTCAGCCACCCGCGTCCGGCGATCGCCGCGTGGAACCGCCCGTAGCGCTCCTCGAGCGCGGCGTCGGCGCGGGGCTCGACGGTCTCGTCCACGCGCACCATCGCGGCGGCGGCGGCCACGAGGTCCGGCTCGCCGCCGTCGGCGTCGGCGGCGGCCCGGGCGAGCACCGCCATCCCGAACGCCGGCTCGGCGCTGCGCGGGCGCTGCAGCGGGACGCCCGCGACGTCGGCGCGGCGCTGGTTCCACCACGGGTTGCGGGTCGCGCCGCCCGAGATCGTCCGTGTCCCCGAGACGTCGGCCCCGAGCGTCTCGAGGTGCTCGAGGCAAAGCCGCTCGACGAAGGCGACGCCCTCGCACACCCCCGCGAACGCGGCGGTCTCCCCCACGGCCGCGGCCAGCTCGGCGAGCGGGCGCGCCCGGTCGCCGTCGAGCCAGAAGCCCTCGGCGTCCGCGACGGCGAACGGGAAGCGCTCGCCGTGCCCGGCGAGCGGGTAGACGACCGGCGTCGCGGCGGGCGGGCCCTCCTCGCGCAGCACGGCGGTGACGGCGTCGAAGCGGTCGGCCGGCACGACGTCGCCGAGCACGCCCGCGCCCGTCGACGACGCCCCACCGGGCAGCCACCAGCCGCCCTGCGGACCGCGGTGGCTGTAGACGGTGCCGGTCGGGTCGTGCACCAGACCCTCGGTGACGCCCTTGAGCACGAGGGTGGTGCCGAGCACCGCGTTCCACGTCCCGGGGGCGACCGCGCCGGCCCCGATCTGCGCGGCGCACCCGTCGGTCATGCCGGCCACGACCGGGGTGCCTGCCCGCAGCCCGGTCGTGGCGGCGACGGCCTCGGCGAGCCCGCCCAGCCGCGTCCCGGGCAGCACCACGTCGGGCAGGCGCGCGGGGTCGACGCCCAGCGCGGTGAGCACCTCGGCCGGCCACCGCCCCTCGATCACGTCGTAGCCCGTCTTGAGCGCGGTGCTGGTGTCGGTGGCCGTCGGGCGCCCGACGAGGTGGCCCGTGACGACGTCGGTCTGGTGGCGCACCCGCCCGTCCGGGTGCTCGTCGAGCAGGGCCATCACCGTGGGCAGGGCCCAGGTGCCGCCGATGCGGTGCCCGAGCCGCGACCAGGTCTCCGCGCCGGCCTCCTGGGCGCGCGCGGCCCGGTCGGCGCCGCGGCCGTCGTCGTACATGACGCCGGCGGTCAGGAAGCCGGACGCCCCGTCCAGCACGACGGTGCCCGACGTGGCGTCGACGGCGATCCCGCCGACGGTGCCCACATCGACCCGGCCGGCGACCTCGGCCAGCACCTCGTCGACCGCCGCGCACCACGACGCCGGGTCCTGCTCGTGGCGGGTGGAGCCGTCGGCGCCGCGGTCCCGGTGGCTCTGCAGGGGCCGCGACGCCTCGGCCCGCAGACCGCCCGCGTCGTCGACGGCGAGCGCGCGCACGCTCTGCGTACCGAGGTCGACCCCGATCCAGGTCCGCTCCGTCACGACCCACATCTACCAATCCGAGCGCGAACTTCACAAGCTCGATCTCACTCCGGATGCTGCGGCGCCACCGTCACCCGGACGTGCTCGCGCATCTCGACCACGAGCGGTTCGGCCATCTGCTCGTCCACGACGAGGTCGTCGAAGCGGTCGAGCGGCAGCAGCTGGTGCAGGGCCCGGCGCGGGGCCTTGCTGCCGTCCATGAGCAGCACGGTCCGCGCCGCGGACTCGAGCATCGCGCGCTTGACGAGCACGACCTCCTGCTCCTGGTGGTAGGTCATCGACCCGGTCATCGAGGACGTCGAGACGAACGCCGCGTCGACCGACATCGCCGCGATCGACTCCATGCAGGCGATGCCGTTGAAGGAGTCGTGGGTGCGGGAGTGCTCGCCGCCGAGCGCGATGAGGCGGACCTCGCTCATCTCCTTGAGCATCTCGAGGGCCGGCAGGTAGTTCGTGACGACGGTGAGCGGGCCGACCTCCTCGAGGCGCCTGACCAGTGCCAACGCCGTCGTCGAGTCGTCGACCATGATCGAGGAGCCGGGCTCGACCATGGCCAGGGCGGCCGCCGCGATCGCGTTCTTCTCCGCCAGCCGGACCGTGCGGCGGTACTCGGAGTGCGACTCGAACACCGACGTCGGCTGCGCCGACACCCCGCCGCGGAACTTGCGCACGAGGCCGCGGCGGGCCAGCTCGTCGACGTCGCGGTGGACGGTCATGAGGCTGACCCCGGTCAGCTCCACCAGCTCGGCGGCACTGGCCGAGTGCTGGGCCAGGACGTGCTCGACGATGCGCTGCTGGCGCGCCGCGCGGGTGCGCGCGGCCCGGGGCGGCGCCGGATCGCTGCTGTTCACGCGGTCCAGCATGCCGAGGTCATGGCCGGGGCCGAGGATGCCGGGCCGCTCGGGCCGGCGACCTCTTCCGTGATCACGTCTTCCTTGTTAATTTCACACCACCGCTGGGAGGGACCGACGATGACGACTGCCCCACATCCCGCCGCCGTGGTGTTCGACCTCGACGGGGTGATCCTCGACAGCGAGCACCTGTGGGAGGAGAACTGGACGGCCGTGGCGGCGCGCCACGGCGTCACCTGGACCCCGGGGGACACCGGCCACTGCCAGGGCATGAGCGCCCCGGAGTGGTCGGCCTACCTCGCCGACCGCGTCGACCGCGCCGCGAGCCCCGAGCAGTGCGAGCGGGCGGTGGTCGACGGCATGGTCGAGGCCCTCGCGGCCGGCCGGATGGAGCCGTTCGACGGCGCGGTCACGATGGTCACCGAGGTGGCCGACCGGGTCCCCGTCGCCCTCGCGACCTCCGCCACCCGCCGGCTGATCGACGCCGTCGTCGAGCGGAACGGCCTCGCCTTCGGGGCGACCGTCTCGAGCGCCGAGGTCGACCGCGGCAAGCCGAGCCCCGACGTCTACCTCGAGGCCGCCCGGCGCCTCGGCGTCGACCCCACCACCTGCGTCGGCGTCGAGGACTCGAGCAACGGCCTGCGGGCCGCGCACGCGGCGGGCATGACCGTCGTCGCGATCCCCAACCCGACCTACCCGCCGAAGCCCGACGCGCTCGAGCTGGCCGCGCGGGTCGCCGACGGGGTGCCGGCGGCGCACCGCGAGATCCTCGCGCTGCTGAACGGCGGCCCCACCGTGAGGGAGACCCGGTGACCCTGCGCGTCCTCGCCGCCGGCGACCACTTCGTCGCCCCCGCCCTGTTCGACGAGGCCCTGCGCTCCGAGCTCGGCGACGGCCACGACCTCGACGTCGGCCACCTCACCGCCGGCTGGCCGGCCGAGCCGTTCGGCCCCGTCGGCGCGGAGGGCTCGCGGGTCGAGGAGGCCTCGGGCACCGAGGACGAGCTCGTCGCCGCCCTCGAGGGCCGCCGCGTGTGCCTGACCCAGATGGCGCCGTTCACGGCGCGGGTGTTCGACGCCTGTCCCGAGCTGGGGATGGTCGCGGTCTGCCGCGGGGGCCCCGTCAACGTCGATCTCGATGCCGCCGACCGGGCCGGCGTGGCCGTCGCCCAGGCCCCCGGGCGCAACGCCGCCGCCGCCGCGGAGTTCGCCGTGGGCATGATGCTGGCGGCGCTGCGCCGCATCCCGCTGGCCGACGCCGAGCTGCGGGCCGGGCGGTGGCGCGGCGACTTCTACGAGTACAGCGAGGCCGGACTCGAGCTCGACGGGGCCACCGTCGGGCTGGTCGGGTACGGCGCCATCGGCCGCATCGTGGCCCGGGTGCTGCGCGCGTTCGGCGCGACCGTGCTCGTCGCGGACCCGTACACCGATGCGGAGACCGCACGCACCGACGGCGTCGAGTTGGTCGAGCTGGCCGAGCTGCTGCCGCGGTCCGGCGTCGTCAGCCTGCACGCGCGCCTCACCGACGAGACCCGCGGCATCATCGACGCCGACGCCATCGCCCGGATGCCGGACGGGGCGGTGCTGGTCAACACCGCCCGGGGCGGGCTGATGGACTACGAGGTCCTGCCCGAGGCCCTGCGCAGCGGGCGCCTCGGGGGGCTCGCGCTGGACGTATACGACGTCGAGCCGCCACCCGACGACTGGCCCCTCCACGCCGCGCCCAACGTCGTCGCCACCCCCCACCTGGCCGGCGCGACCCGCCAGACCGCGCACCGCGCGGCACGCATCGCCGCCGGCGAGGTCGCCCGGTTCGTGCGCGGCGAGGCCCTGGCCCACCCGGCCAACGCGACGGGCAAGGAGGTCGGGTCGTGATCATCGCGGTGGACGTCGGGACGTCGATGACCAAGGCCGACGCCTACGACGACGAGGGACGCAAGCTCGCGGCGGCCGAGCAGCCGTCGCGTCTCGAGCAGTACCCGGACGGCCGGGTCGAGCAGGACCTCGAGGACGTGGTGGCCTCCGTGGCCGCCGTGGTCCAGCGGGTCCGCCAGGACGGCGGGGAGCCGGTCCGCGCCCTCGCGCTGACCGGCCAGGGCGACGGCCTGTGGCTGCGCGACCGCGACGGCCGGGCGGTGCGCCCGCCGATCTCCTGGCTCGACGACCGGGCCGGCGACGTCGTGCGGGGCTGGCAGGACGACGGCACGGTGGCCGAGGTGTACCGGCGCACCGGGTCGGGCCTGTTCCCGGGGTGCCACGCCCCGCTGCTGGTCGCGCTCGGGCGCGACGAGCCCGAGTCGCTCGAGAGGGCGGCGGTCGCGGGCTACTGCATCGACGCTCTCGTCCAGCGGCTGACCGGCGAGATCACCGTCGACCCCTCCGACGCGTCCCTGCCGTTCCTCGACGTCGTCTCCCGGACCTACGACGAGGACGCCATCGCGGCCTGCGGGCTCTCCGACCGGCGGGGGCTCCTCGCCGAGCCGGCCGCGCCGGGGACGCTGTTCGAGCTCGACCGGCGCGGGGCCGAGCTCACCGGCCTGCCGGTGGGCACCCCCGTGACGGGCGGACCGTTCGACCTGCCCGCGGCCGCGGTCGGGGCGGGCCTGTCGCAGCCGGGCGACGCCCTGCTGATCATCGGCACGACCCTGGCGTGCGAGGTCTTCACCGACGAGGTCCGGGAGAAGCCGTCGACGTCGTCGGCGGTCGAGCCCGCCGGCATGTGGGTGTGCACCCCCGAACCGGGCCGGTGGCTGCGCGCGATGCCGGCCATGGTGGGGACGGCCGGGCTGGACTGGCTGCTCGACTTCCTCCGGGCCGACATCGGCGACCTCGAAGGGCTGCTGGAGGGCACCGTCCCGGGCGCCGGCGGCGTCTCCGCGCTGCCCTTCCTGTCCGCGAGCGGCGAGCGCGCCCCCTTCGTCGACACCCGCGCCCGCGGGCAGCTCGAGGGCGTCACGCTGGCGACGACGCGCGGCGAGGTCGTGCGCGCGGTGTGCGAGGGGATCGCCTACACCGCCAAGAACTGCTTCGAGCGCGCCGCCTCCTCCGCCGAGCCGGCGGGGCGGTTCGTGGCGTGCGGGGGCGGCTCCCGGTCGGGGCCGTGGGCCCAGATCTTCGCCGACGTCCTCGAGCGGCCGCTGATCGTGCCCGACGACCCGGGCCTGGGCACCCGCGGCGCGGCGATCACCGCCAAGCACGCCCTCGGCGACGACCTCGACCCGGCCGCCTGGGCCGCCCCGTCACGCACCGTCGAGCCCGGTCCCGAGTCCGGGCGTTGGTACGCCGAGGGCTACGCCCGCTACCGCGCCCACGTCGACGTCGCCCGCGAGTTCTGGGCCCGGCAGGCGCAGGGCTTCGCGCGGCCACCGCAGTGACCGGCCGGTGGGTGGACGCCCGGGGCCGACCTCGGCACGCTGCCCCCACGCCGATCCCCTGACCCACCAGGAGAACGACCGTGACCGATCCGGCCTCCGCGCCCCGCACCGTGCTGATCACCGGGGCGGCCAAGGGCCTCGGCCGCGAGGTCGCCCGCCAGCTGGCCGCCCAGGGCCACCACGTGCTCCTCGCCGCCCGCCGGGCCGCCGACGCCGAAGCGGCCGCCGCCGAGCTCGGCGAGCACGTCGACGCGCTGCGCGTCGACCTTGACGTCACCGACCCGGACGCCGTCGCGGCGGCGGCCGCCGCGCTCGCGGCCGAGCCGGGCGAGCTCGACGTCCTGGTCAACAACGCGGCGGGCTACGTCGACTGGGGCGAGACGGCCTCGGGCGCCGACCTCGACGCGTCCCGCGCCGTCATGGAGGTCAACCTCTACGGCTCCTGGCGGCTCACCCAGGCCCTGCTCCCCCTGCTGCGGCGGAGCCCCGCGCCCCGCATCGTCAACGTGTCCAGCGGCGCCGGCTCCCACGGCGACCCGGCGTTCGGCCTCACGGCCCGCGGCGGCGCCGCCGCGTCGTACGGCATCAGCAAGGCGGCGCTCAACGCCCTGACCAGCACCCTGGCCACCGAGCTCGCCGCCACCGGCGTCCTGGTCAACGCGGTCTGCCCCGGCCTCACCGCCACCTACCCCGGCGCGGAGGCGATGGGCGCCCGGCCCGTCGAGGAGAGCGCCGCCGGGGTCGTCTGGGCCGGCACCCTGCCCGCCGACGGGCCCATCGGCGGCTTCTTCCGCGACCGCGAGCCCCTGCCCTGGTAGGAGACGCCGTGGAGGACGACCGGGACGAAGTCCACGTCGCGTCGGCCGAGCAGTGGCGCGCGTGGCTCCTCGACCACCACGCCAGCAGCCCGGGGATCTGGCTGGTGACCTGGAAGAAGGGCAGCGGCCCGTACGTGGCCTACGACGACGTCGTCGACCAGGCGCTCTGCTTCGGGTGGGTGGACAGCCGGCCCGGCAGCCTGGACGCCGACCGTTCGCGCCGCCTGCTCACGCCGCGGCGGCCGGGCAGCAGCTGGTCGCGGGTGAACAAGGAGCGCGTCGAGCGCCTCACCGCCGCCGGCCGCATGGCGCCGGCCGGCCTCGCCGCCGTGGCGGCCGCGCAGGCCGACGGGAGCTGGACCGCCCTCGACGCCGTCGAGACCCTCGCCGAGCCCGACGACCTCGCGGCCGCCCTCGACGCCGAACCGGCGGCCCGCGGGCAGTGGGACGGCTTCCCCCGCTCCACTCGCCGCGCCATCCTGGAGTGGATCAGCACCGCGAAGACGGCCCCCACCCGCGAGCGGCGGATCGCGCAGACGGTCGCCGAGGCGGCCGTCGGGCGTCGCGCCAACCAGTGGCGTCAGCCGGGGACCTGAGCGGGCGACGGGAGGAACGGTGCGGGGAGACATCGAGGTCGTCACCGACCCGACGGGCGGGGTGGACCAGCCGACAGGGGTCATCGGGGCCTTCGGCGACGTCTGGTTCACCAGCATCGCCAACGCGCGCCTCGGGCGGGTCGACCACGCGAGCCAGCGGATCGAGACCTTCGCCGACCCGGCCGGCGGGGCCGCGCTGCCCGCCAACCTCTTCCCCGCGGCCGACGGCCGGATCTGGTTCACCAGCCTCGGCTCGGACCGGCTCGGCGCGCTCGACCCGGCGGCCCCCGACGTCGCGGCGTCCCTGCGCACGTACGCGGACCCGCGGCTGGCCAAGCCGGTCGCGATCAAGGCCTCCCTCGACGAGCACCTGTGGTTCACCCTGCGCGGGTCGAACGCGGTGGGCACGCTCGACCCGCGGACGACCGACCCGATCGCGTCCCTGCGGACGTTCGCCGGCCCCGGGGTCGACGGTCCCTCGGCGCTGTTCGTGCACCCCGGTGGCAGCGTGTGGTGGGTCAACGCCGGCACCGGGACCCTCGGCACCCTCGACTCCTGGGCACCGGACCCGGCCGCGACGATCCGCACGTTCGGCCCCTGGCCGGACCGCGGGCGTCCCCGTGCCTGGGCGATGGACGCCGAGCAGCGGCTCTGGGTGACGACCCAGGACCGTCCCGGCCTCCTGGCGTTCGACCCGCGCCGGCTCGAGGGACCGGACGCGTTCTCGTGGTGGACCGACGACCGGCTCGCCACCCCCGACGGCGTGTGGTGCGGCGACGACGGCGCCCTCTGGGCGGCCGACACCGCCGCGAACGCGATCGTCCGCTTCGACCCGGGGGCGGACGGCGCGGACCGGTGGTCCTCCTACGGCGCGCCGCCCGAGGTACAGGGCCCGTTCGACATCAAGAGCGCCGACCCGGCCGACGGCTGGTTGTGGTTCACCAACAAGGAGGGCAACTCCCTCGGGCGGATCCGGACGGTGTGAGCCCGCCGGCTCCGTCAGCGCCGCGGCAGCGTCGGCTCCGGCGCCGGGCCGACCGACGGCTGCCACCCGGGCGGGCCCAGGACGTACCCGAGCCGGTCGCGCCAGCGGCGCGCGGCGCGCACGTCGCGGGCGATGTCGGCGTAGTGCCCGTACTGCAGCGTCAGCAGGTTGAACGTCTCCGCCGGCGTGGTCAGCCCGTACGACGGGCGCCGCCGCTCGGCGGCGAAGGTGCCGAACAACCGGTCCCAGACGATGAGGATCCCGCCGTAGTTGCGGTCGAGGTACTCGGGGTCGCGGCCGTGGTGGACGCGGTGGTGCGACGGGGTGTTGAACACGTACTCGACGGGCCGCGGGAGCCGGTCGACCAGCTCGGTGTGGACGAAGAACTGGAAGACGAGGTTGACCCCGAAGGCCGCGTAGAGCGTCCAGGGCGCGAACCCGAGCAACGGCAGCGGCAGCCAGAAGAAGAACTCGAACCAGGGGTTCCACTTCTGCCGCAGCGCGGTGCCGAAGTTCATGAACTCGCTGGAGTGGTGCGCCTGGTGGCCGGCCCAGGCGATGCGCACGCGGTGGCTGAACCGGTGGTGCCCGTAGTAGCCGAGGTCCACCCCGAGCACGACCAGTACCCAGTACCACCACGTGTCCGTGGGCAGGTGGAACGGGGCGAGGTAGACGTAGACCGCGCTGAACGCGAGGAACGTGACCACCTTGAACAGCGTCAGGAACACCAGCGACACGACGCCCATGGCGATCGAGGTGCGGGCGTCGCGGAGGGCGTAGCCGGTGACCGAGTCGTCGTGGTCGAGCCACCGCAGCGCCGCGAGCTCGACGAGGATCGCCAGCACGAAGAACGGGACCGCGTACGTGACGGGGTTCTGCATGGGGTCGAGCAGTGCGTCCACGAGCCCTCCAGCGATGTGACCGACGGGTAAATTACCTGACGGTCACACGAGGCGCTAGGGTCGGGACGTGGCAGCGCGACCGAACGCCGGGACGAAGGGGGTCCCGCGCGCCGACCGGGAGCAGGAGATCGTGCGGGTCGCGTCGATCGCGTTCGGCACCGACGGTTTCGCCGCCACCGGCGTCGCCGACGTCGCGCGCGCGGCGGGCATCTCCAAGCCGCTCGTCTACAGCTACTTCGGCTCGAAGGAGGGCCTGCACGCCGCGTGCCTCGCCGAGGCCGGCGGCCTGCTGGCCGAGGAGATCGAGCGGGTCGCGCGCGACGGCAGCGCCGGCGTGGAACGGGGGGTGCGCACGCTGGCGGCGATGTTCGCCGTGCTCGACGACCGCCGCCACGTCTGGCGCCTCCTGCGCGACCGCACGGCTCCCGACGACGGGCCCGCGGCCGAGGTCGTGGCGCAGTACGCCGCGCGCATCGAGGCCCTCGCCCGGGAGGGGGTGCTCGAGCTGCTCAGCGGGGCCGGGATCACCGACGAGCTCGACGTCTCGGCGATGGTGCGGACCTGGCTCGGCATCGTCGACTCGTTCATGGACTGGTGGGTGGCCCACCCCGACCAGGACGCCGAGGCGATGACGCAGCGGGTGCTGCGGCTGGTCGCGGCGCTGGTGTCGGACCACACGGGGCGGGCTCAGCCCGGCCCGTAGGCCGGCTCCCAGCGGGTGCGGCCGATGGCGGCGCGCAGGTCGTCGTCGGAGGCCTGCGGCGCGACGCCGTCGGCCACCGCCTGGCGGGCGACGGCGAGGGCGATGTCGTCGGCGACGTCGCGGACGTCGGCCCACGACGGCAGCAGCGGCGCGCGCGGGTCGGACAGCGCCGGCGACGCGGCGCCGAGGGCCCCGGCCGCCGCGCGCATCATCGCGTCGGTGACCCGGGTGGCGCGCGCGGCGGTCACCGCGAGTCCGACCGCCGGGAAGATGTAGACGTTGTTGCACTGGGCGACCGGCACATCGGCACCGTCGTCGCGGTGCAGCGGCGCGAACGGCGAGCCGGTGGCGATCAGCGCCCGGCCGTCGGTCCACTCGTCGAGGTCGGCGGGACGCGCCTCGGCGTTGTCGGTGGGGTTCGACAGCGGGAAGACGATCGGGCGGTCGACGCGGCCCGCCATGGTCCGCACGATCGACTCGGTGAAGGCGCCCTGCGCGGTGGACAGGCCGAGCAGCACGCCGACCTCGACGTGGTCCACGACGTCGGCGAGGCTCGGCAGGCCGGTGACTCCCCAGCCGGCGACGTCGCCCGGGTCGCGGGCGAAGGCCCGCTGCGCGTCGGAGAGGTCGTCCCGGTCGGTGGTCAGCAGGCCGCGGACGTCGACGACCCAGCAGCGGGCGCGGGCCTCCTCGGCGGACAGCCCCTGGTCGACCATCGCCTGGCGCACCATCTCCATCACCCCGATGCCCGCCGACCCGGCGCCGAGCATGACGACCTGCTGGTCGCGCAGCGGCACGCCGGCCACCTCGGTCGCCCCGCGCAGCGCCCCGAGGGCGACGGCGGCGGTGCCCTGGATGTCGTCGTTGAACGTCAGCAGCCGGTCGCGGTAGCGCTCGAGGATCGGGTGGGCGTGCGGCGTCGCGAAGTCCTCCCACTGCAGCAGCACGTCGGGGAGCTCCTCCTGCACCGCCGCGACGAACGCGTCGACGAAGGCGAAGTACGCGTCGTCGTCGATGCGGCGGTGGCGCCAGCCGAGGTAGAGCGGGTCGTCGAGCAGGGTGGCGTTGTCGGTGCCGACGTCGAGCAGGATCGGCAGCGTCCGCGCCGGGTCGATGCCGCCGATGAGCGTGTACAGCGAGAGCTTGCCGACGGGGATCCCCATGCCCCCGACGCCCTGGTCGCCGATGCCGAGGATGCGCTGGCCGTCGGTCACCACGATGACGTCGACCTCGCGCTGACGGCGGTTGCGCAGCGCCTCGCGCAGGTGCTCGCGCTCCGGGTACGACAGGTACAGCCCGCGGGGCCGGCGCCAGATCTCGGAGAACCGGCGGCAGCCCTCGGCGACGGTCGGGGTGTAGACCAGCGGCAGCGCGGTCGGCACGTCGGCGGCGAGCACCGCGTAGAAGAGGCGCTCGTTGCGGTCCTGCAGCGCGCGCAGGTAGATGTAGCGGTCGAGGTCGGTGGCCTGCCGGCGCACCTCGCCCCAGGAGCGCGCCACCTGCTCGTCCTGGGTCGTCACGGCGTGGGGCAGCAGCCCCAGCACGCCCAGGGCGTGGCGCTCCTCGAGGGTGAACGACGTCCCCTTCGTGCGCAGGGGGTCGTCCAGCACGTGGCCGGGGTCCTCGTCGGTCACGTCGCTCACGTCATCTCCCGCGTGATCGGCTCCGGGTGGGGAGCGCACATCATCACGTGCTGCGGCGGCGGACGCGAGGATCCGGTCCGCGCCGCTCCCTCAGTGGGCGTCCGCGGCGGCCGGGACGCCGTGGTCGTACTGCGGGACGGGCAGCGCCGGCATCCAGGGCTGCCGGCTCCAGGTGTAGATCTCGGCCTGGGGCGCCCACCACTCGCCGAGGTCGTCGAGCGTGCCCTCCTGGACGAAGACACCGCCGGCGAAGTCGGCCAGCTCGTTGGTGAACACCCGCGAACCGCAGGCGACGCAGAACACGCGGGTGACGCCGTGGCCCGCGCAGGTCTCGGTGTTCGCCGGGTACGGGAAGCTCCGGGTCTCCCCGGACACGGTGAAGTCCGCCTCGGACACGAGACCGAACGTGGCCATCTCGCCGCCCGACGCGCGCTTGCAGTCGGTGCAGTGGCAGTTCGCGAACGAACGTCAGCGGCGGGCGCGTCTCCCCGACGTCAGCGCACCCCGAGCAGGTGCTCCACGGCGAGGCGCTGGACGCGGGCGAAGCCGTACCCCTGGGTGCGGGCGCGGTCGATGTCGAAGTCCTCGTATGCGCTGCGGTCGGCCAGCAGGTCGGCGTAGGTCTCCCCCTCGGCCAGGGTCGGCCGGGCGAGCTCGGGGACCCACGCGGCGGCGAGGGCCTCCTGGACCTCGGGGTCCGCGCGGAACGCGCGGGCCTTCTCCCGCAGCGCGAGGTAGGTCTCCATGTTGGCCAGCGCCGACTCCCAGACCCCCTCCATGTCCTCGGTGCGCAGCGGCTTGTAGTCGAAGTGCCGCGGCCCGTCGTAGCCCGGCCCGCCGGGCGGGCCGCCCTCGAGCAGGTCGACCGTCGAGAACGCCTGGAGCAGGTCGCCGTAGCCGAAGACGAGGTCCTGGTCGTAGCGCGGGCCCTTCTGCCCGTTGAGGTCGATGTGGAACAGCTTCCCGGCCCACAGCGCCTGCGCGATGCCGTGGGTGTAGTTGAGCGTGGCCATCTGCTCGTGGCCGGTCTCGGGGTTGATGCCGACCATGTCGGCGTGCTCGAGCTCGTGGATGAACGCCAGGGCGTGGCCGATGGTGGGCAGCAGGATGTCGCCCCGGGGCTCGTTCGGCTTGGGCTCGAGCGCGAACCGGATGCCGTAGCCCTGGTCGGTCACGTACTGCGCCAGCGTGTCGATCGCCTCGCGGTAGCGGTCCAGCGCGGCGCGCACGTCCTTGCCGAAGTCGACCTCGGAGCCCTCCCGGCCACCCCAGAACACGTAGGTGTGCGCGCCGAGCTCGGCGGCGAGGTCGAGGTTGCGCGCGACCTTGCGGATCGCGTAGCGGCGCACGCTGCGGTCGTTGCTGGTGAAGCCACCGTCCTTGAACACCGGGTCCCCGAAGAGGTTGGTGGTGGCCATCGGCACCACCAGGCCGGTCTCGTCGAGGGCGGCGCGGAACTCCCGGAGGATGCGTGCCCGCTCGTCGGGGCTGCTGCCCGGCGGCACCAGGTCGTCGTCGTGGAACGTGATCCCGTAGGCGCCGAGGTCGCTGAGCCGGTGCACCGCCTCCACCGCGGCCAGGACGGGGCGGGTGGCCTCGCCGAAGAGGTCCCGGGCCTGCCAGCCCACCGTCCACAGCCCGAAGCTGAACCTGTCCTCGCGGGTCGGCGCGACCATGGGCGTCCCCTCTCTCGGCCTCTCTCGGCGTGGACGTCAGCCTGCTCGCCGGGGCGGCACCCGGCAATCGACCGGCGCCGCCGGTGTCTCGGCGTGCGCCCCCGTCGCCGGACCGCGCGGATCAGGTGTCCGCGCCCTCAGCAGACGTTCCGGGAGCGTCCTCGGTGGCGGCCACCTCGGCGACCCGGTCGCGGAAGACCCGCCACCGCCGCTCGTTGTCGTGCACCAGCCGAGCGGACTCGCCACACAGATCCGCCGCCCGGGCGATCACCTCCGCCGCGGACCGCAGCCGCCGCGGGCTGACCGCGGCGCCGGCGAGGTCGGCACGCAGCGCGGCCGGGGCGAGGTCGACGGCGTCGAGCATGTCCGCGGCACGCCCCAGGAGTGCGGCGATCAGGCCCTGCTCGTGCGCGGCGAGCCAGTCGTTGCTGATGATGCGGTGCCGCTCGCCGAGGACGTCGGCGAGCGCGTCGAACTCGACGAGCCCTGCGGCCGTCGCCCAGCTGCTCTCCATCGCGTGCGCGAGCCACCTCCCGCCCGCAGCGAACCCCTCGGCGTCGGTTCGGAGCTCGGCGATCATCGCCGTGATCTCGACTGGCCGGCCCTCGCCCTCCATGAACAGGGCCCCGTCGAGCGCGATCGCGGCCTCGCTGTTGAGGTCCTCGGCGCCCTCGTAGGGATTCACCGGCGTGCCGCGGGACGGCCGGTCGGCCTGCGACCACCGCGCGGCGAGGGCCAGGAGCGTCCGCGCGTGGCGCTGGAGCCGCAGGGCGGTCTCCAGGGGCGCCGACGCGTAGAACCGTTCGTGCTCCTGGTGGAAGTGCGACAGGTTGAGCAGGGCCTCGAGCAGGGCCGGCGAGCCCGCCCCGGTCGCCGGGCGGGCGGTGCGACGGCGCAGGTTCCTGGACTGGTGGGTCGGCATGGGGAGCCCTCCGTCGTGCTGCGTCTCGCCGTCCTCCACACGCTCCAGGGAGCGCTCTGCGCGTGCACGGGCCGGGCGGACCGGGACCGCGGGTCGATCGGCACCCGCCCGCGGTCCCGCGCCGGGGACGCCGACCGGGTCGCACGGCCCTGGCCCGGGAGGTCCCGGAGGGGCAACGGTCGGGACGTGACGTCGCCCTCGGTCCCCCGTCCCTGGCTCGCGGGCTGGTTCGGGTTGCTCCTGATCGCGCTGCTCAACGGGACGGTGCGGGCGACGGTGCTCCAGCCGCGCCTGGGTGAGGACACCGCCCGCCGCGTGGCGACCGCGGTCCTGCTCGCGGCGGTGACGGTGTACGTCCGCCGGCTCCAGCGCCGCTACCCGCTCCCGGACGCGGAGCAGGCCTGGACCGTCGGCCTCGCCTGGATGGTCATGACCCTCGGCTTCGAGTTCGGCATCGGCCGGCTGGTGGCCCGGCAGACCTGGTCGGAGCTCGTCGCGGACTACGACGTGACGGCCGGACGCACCTGGGTGCTGGTGCCGCTGTGGATCGCCGCGGCCCCCGCGGTGATGCGGCGACCGACACCCGGCCCCCGCCCGACGGACGGCCACGAGCGGGGAGTCCGGCACCTCCCCCCGATCACGCCGTGAGTCCCGCGGTCGCCGTTCTCGGCGTGACCGGCGGCGCGGTCGTCATCGCGGTGGCCCTGTTCGACGTCTTCGCCACGCTGTTCTCCCACCCGCGGCGGCACTCGCCGAGCCGCTCGGTGATGAGCGCGACGTGGTCGGTGTGCCACCGGCTGCCCGGGGAGCGGGCGCTGTCGTTCGCGGGGCCCGTCTCGTTCCTGGTGGTCGTGACCAGCTGGGCGGTCCTGCTCGGGGTCGGCTGGGCGCTGGTGTACTGGCCGTGGATGCCGGAGGGCTTCCTGCAGGCGGCCGGGCTCCGGGGGGCCGGCACGGGCCTGGTCGACGCCGTCTCCTTCTCGCTGGTCACCCTCACCACGCTCGGCTACGGGGACGTCTCGCCCGCGCAGGACCTGCTGCGCCTCGCGGCCCCGCTGGAGTCCCTGCTCGGGCTCGGGCTGCTCACCGCCAGCGTGTCGTGGCTCCTGTCGATCTTCCCGGTGCTGTCCCGGCGGCGCGCCCTGGCCTACGAGATCCGCCTCCTGGAAGAGGTCGGGGCCGACTCCACCGACCCCGGACCGCCCTCGCCGCTGCCCGCGTCGGTCTACGCCGACCTGACCTCGCGGCTGGTCGCCTGCGAGCGGGACATGGTCACCTTCCCCGTCACGTACTACTTCCACGACGACGACGCCCGGTTCGCGCTCCCGGCGGTGATGTGCCACCTGCTGGACCTCGCGGAGGCGGCCCGCCGGCAGGAGGTCTCCACCGACGCGCACTTCCACGGCGGGCTGCTCCTGCGCGCGATCGACGACTTCGCCGCCACCGTCGCCGGCTTCCGTCTGACCGCCGGCGGCACGCGCGACGTCCTCGCCGCCTACGCGCGCGACCACGCCGTCACCGGGCCGGTCCGGTCAGCGTGACGGGTCGAGCAGCCCGTCGACGAGGGTCGCGGCGAAGTAGTCGGCGATCTGCTCCGGGGTGCGGGAGCCGCCGGGCCGGTACCAGCGGTAGACCCAGTTCGTCGCCCCGAGGATCGCCAGGGCGCTGAGGTGCGGGTCGACGTCGGAGCGGACACGCGGGTCGGCGCGCGCCGCGTCGACCTGGGCCTCGAGCACCTCCTGATACTCCCGGATCGGCACGGTGAGCTGTCGCTCCGGGGGCAGCTGGTCGAACTCGTGGAGCAGCACGGTCGTGCCGACGAGGTTGTCCACGAGGTGCAGCACGTGGGCGCGGACGATGTCCCGCAGGCGCTCGACGGGGTCGCGGTCCGCGGCGGCCTCCTCGCGGAGGCGGGCCAGCCCCACGTCGAGCACCGACCGGATCACCGCGTCGAGCAGGTCGTCCTTGCTGCGGATGTAGTGGTACAGGCTGCCCTTGAGCACCCCGAACTCGTCGGCGATGTCCTGCAGGGTCGCCGACCGGTAGCCCTTCGCCGCGAAGACGCGAGCCGCGGTGTCGACCAGCTCGTGCCACCGGCCGTCGTCGGAGCGGGGCGGCGCGGTGTCCGCACGCTCCCTCCGGCGGTTCACCACGACGCGGGGCTCACGATGCGGGGCTCACGATGCGGGGAGGAGCACGTCGGCCAGGCCGCGCAGGACCGCACGGTCACCGCACTCCAGGGTCAGCTCGCAATGGACGGTCTCCCCCGCCCCGGTGGGTTCCCGGCCGGTGACGAGGCCGCGGACCACGACCTCGTCGCCGGCGGCGACCGAGCCCCGCAGGGTGACCTCCAGCCGGGTCAGCCGGCCGTCGGGGTACGCGGCACGGACGGCGTTGGCCAGCATCGCCATGCTCGAGGGCCCCTGGTTGATCGGGCGGTCCCCCAGCCCGACCGCCGCGACGGTCGCGGCGTCGAAGTGCAGCGGGTTGGGGTCGCCGAGCAGCAGCGCGAGCACCTTCATCTTCTCGGCGTCGACCGTCGCCCGCCAGGCCGGGAGCTCGTCGGCGGTCACGACGCTCCCCGGCCCCGCGGCAGCGCGTAGACGTTCCGGACGAGCGCGACCGTCTCCCCGTCGGGGCCGCGGAGCTCGAGGCGCGCGGTGAGCAGGTCGAACTCGCCCATCGTGCGCCCGGACTTGCGGACGACGGACTCCACGGTCCCGCTCACCCGGTACTCCACCCCGGTTCGGAGCTCCCCGGGGAGCTCGAGGGTCGACGCGGTGAGCATCGGGCCGTCGGCCATCTCGGTGCCCCACGAGCGGAACAGCTCCGCGACGCCGAGCCCGGACCCGCGCACGGCGGCCACGAACGCCATGAGCGGGTGCGGCTCCTCGGCGGGCACGGAGTACAGCGCGTCGTGACCCAGCCAGTTCTCGTGCGGCTGGAGGGTCCACGACCCCTCGGGGATGGCGGCCCCCGCGACGGCGCTCACGCGAACGACCGCGGGAGCCCGAGTTCCTCGGCGATGCCGTTGCGCGCCATCTCGTTGGTGATCGGGCCGATCCGGAAGAGCCGGACGTCGCGCCAGTAGCGCTGCATGTCGGTCTCGGCCGAGTAGCCCATGCCGCCGAGCACCTGCAGGCCGAGGTCGGCGGCCTGGCCCCCGAGCTCGGAGGCCACGACCTTGGCCATGTTCGCCTCCTGGTGGCAGGGGCGCCCCAGCGACTGCAGCCACGCCGCGCGGTTGACCATCAGCTCGGCCTGGTCGCGCCACATGGCGATGTTCGCGATGTGGTGCTGGACCGCCTGGAACCGGCCGATGACACCGCCGAAGGCCTCGCGCTCCTTGGCGTAGCGCACCGCGTCCTCCAGGACGCCGTCCATGATCCCGACGCAGAAGCTGGACAGCATGATGCGTTCGTTGTTCAACGTCGGCAGCAGCATGTACCAGGCCTTGTCCTGCTCGCCGAGCAGGTTCTCGTCGGGCACGAAGACGTCGTCGAGGAAGACGTCGCAGGACCCGAGCGAGCGCATGCCGACCTTGGGGATCTCGCGGATCGTCACGCCGTCGCTGCGCGTGGGCAGGATGAACAGCGAGACGCCCTGGTGGCGCTTCTCGGTGTACTCGGCGGTGCGCGCGAGCAGCAGGACGTAGTCAGCGACGTGGGCCATCGAGCTCCACGTCTTCTGCCCGCTGACCACCCAGCCGCCGTCGACCTTCGTGGCCTTCGTGCGCAGCCCGCCCAGCACGTCGGTGCCGCCGCCGGGCTCGGTGAACCCGATCGCCCACTTCTCGCGGCCCTCGGCGATCGCGGGCAGGTGCCGTCGCTTCTGCTCCTCGGTGCCGTAGAGCCCGACCGACTTGCCGCCCGCGAACGACGAGATGCCCCAGACCCAGGTCAGCCCGGCCAGCGACCGCGACAGCCCGCGCGCGAGGATCATCTGCGTCAGCACGTCGCCGCCCTGCCCGCCGTACTCCTCGGGCAGCCCGATGCCGTGGAACCCGGCCTCGGTGAACTTGTCCCACAGCGCGTGCGGGAACGCGTGCTCGTCGCGCTCGAGCTCGCGGGCCCACTCCTTGGGGGCCTCGCGGTCCACCCACTCCCGCACGGTCTTGCGGAAGAGGTCCTGCTGCTCGGTCAGGTCGAAATCCACGGGCTGTCCTCCAGGGGTTCGGTGATGCCGAGCTCGGCGAGGATGCGGTCCCGCAGGCGGAACTTCTGCACCTTGGTCGCCGACGTCGGCCACTCGGTGACGAACCGGACGTACCGCGGGACCTTGTAGCGGGCGAGGCCGGCCCGGCAGTACGCGAGGACGTCGTCCGCGGTCAGCGACGCCCCGGGCGCGAGCTCGACGAACGCGGCCGGCACCTCGCCGTAGCGGGCGTCGGGCACGCCCACGACGCCGGCGAGGGCGATGTCGGGGTGGCCCGTCAGGTAGGTCTCCACCTCGAGGGCGCCGACGTTCTCGCCGCCGACCTTGAGCATGTCCTTGGTACGCCCGCGGAAGGTGAGGTTGCCCGCGGCGTCGACCGAGGCGAGGTCGCCGGTGGCGAACCACCCGTCGCGGTCGAAGCTGGCCGCCGTCTTCTCGGGGTCGTTGCGGTAGCCGGTGAAGACGTTGAACCCGCGGATCCACAGCGGGCCGGTCCCGCCCGGGGGCAGGACCTCGCCGGTCAGCGGGTCCCGGACCTGGGCCTCCACGCCGGCGAACGGCTTGCCCGAGGTGAGCCGCTCCTCGAGCGGGTCGCCGGGCCGGCCCATGATCGCGACCCCGCCGGTCTCGGTGGAGCCGTAGCAGCTGACGTGGGCGGTGTGCGGGAGCCGCTCCTGGTAGCCGCGCAGCAGGTCGGGCGGGCCGACGGTGAGCACCGCCCGCACCCGCCGGAAGGTGTCCGGCGTGTAGCGCGGGTGGTGCAGCAGCGGCGCGGTCAGCGTCGGGTAGGCGGGCCAGAGCAGCGTCGCGCGCTCCCGCTCGATCTCGTCGAGGGCGAGGTCCGGGTCGAAGTGGGTCATCGAGACCCACGCCGCCCCCGCGTCGAACACCGCCATCATCGGCGCCTGGGCGCTGACGTGGAACATCGGCAGCGGGTTCCACATCCGGTCGTCCGCGGTCATCCGCAGGGCCTCGCGGCCCAGCGCCCGCCCCAGCCCGACCACGGAGCCGTGCCGCAGCGGGCAGCCCTTCGGCGCGGCCGTGGTGCCCGAGGTGTACATCATGATGTACGGGTCGTCCGGCCCGACCGCGGCCGCGGTGGCACGGACGTCGGCCGGGTCGACCGCCTCGCCCGCCGCCAGGAAGACGGGCCGGTCGAGGAACCCGGCGGCGGGACGCTCGCCCAGGACGACCACGTGGCGCAGGCCGGGCGCCGCGGCCAGGGGCGGGGTCGACCCGGGCGCGCCCGCGGCCAGCTCCGGCAGCGCGAGGTGGAGGCGGGCCACGAAGTCGACGTGATCGACCACGTCGTCGGTGGTGAGCAGGACCGTCATCGCGGAGTCGACCACCACGTGCGCGATCTCGCGGGGCGCCAGGCGCGCGTTGACCGGCACGAAGAGCGCCCCGGCCATCGACGCGCCCAGCATCACGGGCACGAAGTCCGGGCAGTTCGGCATCAGCGCGCCGACCGCGTCGCCGGGCCGGACGCCGAGCGCGACGAGGGAGCGGGCCACCGCGACCGCGGCCGCGTCGACCTCGCCGTAGGAGCGGCGACCGTCCGGGAACACGACGCAGTCGCGGTCCGGGGATGTCCCGGCCGCCCGCGCGAAGAGCCGCGGCAGGGTGGGCACGGTGTCGGTGACGGTGTCGGCCACGGGCCACCTCCTGTGCTGGCTCACCAACCATACGGTTGGTAGGGCGTCCTCGCCAAGGGTCGACGGCGCCGCGCCGGGTCAGGACGCCGGGACGGGGGGCGCGGCGGCGGCGACGCCGGGCGGCACCCAGGAGCCGTCGACGACCGCGGCGCCCGGCGAGTAGATCCGCAGGATCAGGTAGAACGCGCCCTGCGGGCAGGGCAGCCAGGAGGTCGCGCCGGTGTCCTCGTGGGCGATGACCATCTCGACCGGTCCCGAGTCGTCCCCGGGGTCGGCGGCGGCGCCACCGAGGCTGTGCCGCCCCTGCGGATCGGCGTACAGCCGCCCGGTCTCGACGTGGTAGAGGGTGACGCTCCAGAACGCGCGGGCCGGCGGCGGCGTGGGGAGGACCAGGCGGTAGGGAGCCCGCGCGCCGGCGAGGCCGACCCCGTCGGCGTCGACGTGGGTGTTGAACGAGGTGTTCTCCTCCGCGACGTTGGCCCCCAGCCCGACGTGGTTCATCACCGCGCGCGCCAGCACGTTGTGGCCGTGGGCGCCCTTGTCGCGGACCCTCGTCCAGCCCGTCCCGGTGGGCGTGCCGAGCAGCGGGCGGCCGGCGCGCAGCAGGCTCTGAGCCCGCGCGAAGGAGTCCTGCAGGGCGCCCGCGGTCACCTCGTCGAGGGCCGCCTCGTCCCACGGCTCCGGGCCGAGCAGGCCGAGGGCGCGGAACTGGCGGACGTGCGCCCACTCGTCCGCGGGGACGCCGTTGAGCCGCAGGACCGCGTCGAGGCCGCGGTAGAAGGCGCGCCAGTCCTCCTCGACCTCGTCGGCCCCGACGATCGGCACCGGGTCGTCGAGCGAGCGGGCACCGGTGAGGGTCACCGCGTCCTGCAGCCGGTGCACCGCGGCCAGATCGTCCCCGAGGACCTGGATCCGCAGCAGGAGCCAGACGATGTCGGTGCCGACCGGCACCACCGTCACCCCCGCGGGCGCCTCGCCGCGCCACCGCGCCGGGACGAGCCAGAAGCGCCGGTCGTCCCCGACGGTCCGCCGGCTGATGTTGCCCGCGTTGCTGTGGGCGTCGACGACCTGGACGGTGGCGTAGCGATCGCCGAAGGCCGGGAGGTGCAGCTCGGCCGGCCCGGCACGGAGGTCGAGCCAGGCGTTCGAGTAGAGGGTGTCGACGTTCGGGGCGCGGAACCCCGCGAAGTCCGGCCCGGCCGGCGTCCGCTCGTGGGCGAAGGTCGCGAGCCGGCCCGGGGCCCCGGGCGCGAGGACCTGCTCGGACATCTGCGCGTACTGCAGCACCGCGGGCGTGCCCCAGACGACGGCCTGCAGCCCGAGGGCCCCGCACCACGCCGCCCGGCCCGCCGCGTCGTGCGGGACGAGGTCGTCGCGCCCCGAGCGACCCACGCCCGTGCCGGCCAGGTCGTCGGTCGGCACGCCCATCAGGCCCGCGCCCCCTCCCGCAGGTCGCGGGCGAGCCGCGCGGCGTCGGCCCGCGACAGCTTGCCGACGCGGTTCTGCGGCAGTCCCTCGACCCGGAACGCGTACTCGGGCCACTTCCCCTTGGTGAGCCCGAGCTCGCCGAGGTGGCGCTGGATCTCGGGCAGGTCCAGGTCGTCCCGCGACGTGACGAGCAGGACCGCGACCCGCTCGCCGAGGACCTCGTCGGGCACCGGGACCACGCAGACCTGGTCGACGTGCGGGTGGCGCGCGACGGCGGACTCGACCTCGGTGATGTCGATGTTGCGGCCGCCGCGGATGATGATGTCCTTCTCGCGGCCGCGGATGGACGCGGTCCCGTCGGGCGCGACCTCGACGAGGTCGCCGGTCGGCAGGAAACCGTCCGCGGTGAGGGCGGGCGGCACGACCTCGCCGTCGCGGGCGTAGCCGAGGAACAACGACGGCCCGCGGACCTGCGCGCGGCCGGGCATCCCGGCGGCAAGTGGGGCCCCGTCCTCGTCGACGGCGCGCAGCTCGGTGCCGGGGAAGGGCGTGCCGTCGGTGCCCAGCCGCGTCACCGGGTCGTCCCCGGGCCGCGAGGTCGTGTGGCCGAGGCACTCGGACATGCCGAAGACCCGCAGGAGCCGGGTCCCGAGCCGTTCCTCGGCCCGTCCGAGTGCCCCGGCGTCCATCGGGCCGCCGCCGATGGTCATCGCCGTCATCGCGTGCAGGTCGCCGCCATGGGGCGCGGCGGCACCCATCTGCAGCGCCATCGTCGGCACGCACATCGTCCAGCGCGCGTCGTGCTCGGCCATGAGCTCCACCGCGTCCCGGGGGTCCCACCGGTCGAGGAGCAGGACCCGGCCGCCGAGCAGGAGCGGGAGGTAGAGCCCGAAGCAGACGGCGGCGGCCGAGGACAGCGGCACGAGCGCGGCGACGGTGTCGCCGGGGCGCAGCCCGACCGCCTCGATGGTGGCCCGCCCGGCGTAGCGCAGCGCGGCCTCCGACTGGACGACGCCCTTGGCCCGGCCCGTGGACCCCGACGTCAGGCCGATGACGGCACCGCCACGCCACCGCTCTGCCGACCGGGCCGGACGGGCCGCGAGGCGCCAGCCGTCGAGGGCCTCGCCCTCGACCGGCCGGTGTCGCCGCAGGTCCAGGTCGTCGGCGAGGCCGGGGGCGACCAGGACGGCGTCCGGGTCGACGTCCTCGCACGCGCCGGCGAACTCCTGCGCGGTGGTGTGCCGACTGAGCAGGCCCAGCGTGCCGTCGAGCCGTCCGACGGCGAGGGCCGCGACGAGCGTGCGCCACGAGTTGTCGGCCTGGACCATGAGCGTCGGTCGCGGCCCGGTCCGCGCCTCGACCGCGGTCGCCAGCTCGCCCGCCCGCGCCAGGACGTCCGCGAGCCGGTGCGACCCGTCCGCGTCGATCGCGACGACGTCGCCGGGCGCGGCGGCGGCGCGGCGCTCGAGGTCCGCGAGGAGCTGTCTCACCGGTCGGCCCCGAGCATCTCGCGCTCGTCACCGAGCAGGGCGATCCGCTTACCCCGCATCGCGCCCACGTGGCGCACGGCCGCGGCCCACTCCTCGCTCTCGAGCGCCGCGCGGGCCGCGGCCTCGTCGTCGAAGCTGAGCACGGACAGACCGTCCCACCCCTCGGAGCGGGGCTCGAGCGCGCTCGACACCGCCGTGTGCCGCCACGCCCGGAGGCCGGGCAGGGGGTAGGTCATCTCGGCGTGCTCGCCGCGCCACCAGTCGATGAACTGCTCGTGGGTCCACTCGGGCGGGCGCGCGGCCAGCAGGACGAGGTTGAACACGGGGCCTCCTCGGGCGAGGGCGGGGTCAGCGGGCTTCGACGTCGAGCTCGGGCGAGCGGCCGATCATGAGATCGGTGACCCGCCCGTCGGCGCCCAGGCGGGCAGCGGCGACGAACGTCGACTCGAACGCGCCGCCCCGGCGGGCCTGCCCGAGGACGAGCTCGTCGCGGGCCACCGTGGAGGCGCTGAGCACGTGGTGGGTCAGCACGCCCTTCTCGCGCTGGGCGAGGTAGCCCTCCATCGCCGCGCGCCCGCCCGCGAAGTCGCGCGCGTCGCCGCCGCCGGTGCCGAAGACGATGGAGAAGCGGAAGTCGGGCGCGATCATGTCGAGGATGTCGTCCGGCGAGTCCCCGTCGAGGCTGGCGAACCAGCGCCGCAGGAAGGGGGCCGCGGGCGCGGCCGGATCGGCGTCGATCACGACAACTCCTGATATGAGTTCAGTTTGGTTGAATCGAGAGTAGGGAGCGCGGCCCTCCGCGGCAAGGGTCAGCGGGCCGCCAGGCCCCGGACGTCCGGCGCGCTCGGCAGGCTCGCGTCCCACCCGTCGACGTGCAGGACGTCGTCGACGGCCGGCCGGCGGGCCCGGCCGAACCGCTCCCCCACCGTGTGGGCCACCGGCGTGAGGCAGACCTGCTGCACGCGGTCGTACGGGATCCCCAGCAGGTCGGCGGCCTCGCGCTCCCGGGCGAGGTGCATCGTCGTCCAGCACGTGCCCAGGCCCCGGGCCCGGGCGGCCAGCATGAAGCTCCACGTCGCCGGCAGCACGCCCCCGAGCAGCGACGCGCTGGCCATCGCCGAGACCCCGTCGAGGCGGGCACCCTCCAGGCAGGCGATGACGATGGTGTCGACCTCGTGCAGGGCGTTCGCGAGCGCGTCGGCGGAGCGGGTCGTGCGTTCCTGCGTGCGGGCCGCCCCGGCGTCCCCGGTGGACACCCGTCCGATGTAGCCCTCCGACTCGCGGTAGGTCCCCTCGTAGACCGCGGTGTAGAGGTCGGCCAGCCCGGCCCGCAGCGCCGGGTCCCGGACGACGACGAAGCGGGTTCGGGGCAGGTTGGACCCGGCCGGCGCCTGGAGCGCCACGTCGACGCACTCCCGGATCGTCTCGAGCGGGACGGGCCGGCCGGTGTCGAGGCGGCGCCGGACCGCCCGGGTGGTCGTGAGGACCTCGTCGGCGTCCACGTCAGCCCCCCACCGGGAGGTCGAACATGCCGAAGTCGGGCCGGAAGAACGCCTGGTAGCGCGAGACCAGCCCGTCGGTGACGAGGGCCGTCGCCGTGAACGACCCGGTCCCGCGGCCGTCGGCCTCGGTCACGACGCCGTGCACCATCTCGAGGTCGCCGTCCACCGCGCGCCGGTGGACGACGTGGCGACGGCCCACGGCGGGCCGGCCCGCCACGTAGGCCTCGAGGTCGGCGCGACCGGAGCCCCGCACGTCCTGCCCCGGGATCGCGATGAGGAACTCGACGTCCGGGGCGACCAGGTCGAGCCCGCTGAGCGGATCCGCCCCGTCCAGCCGTCCGTAGTACTTCTCGATGATCATCTGCCGTCCTCCTCGACGGGTCACGGCTCGTCGGCGGCGACCATGCGGGCCGCGCAGCCCTCCATGAAGTGCGCGATGTCGTCGAGGTCGAGCGCCCCGTCCGGCCGGTACCAGCGCCATACACCGGTGATCAGCCCCAGGAGGCTGCGCGCCATGACCACGGGATCGCGGTCCGGGAACTCGCCCTCGGCGATGCCGCGCCGCAGCAGCTCCACCCAGTTGCGCTCGACCCGGGCGACGAGGTCGCGGGAGGCGAGCCGCTCCTTCTCCTCGCGCTCGGAGGCCCGCTCGGTGGCGAGCAGGCCGATGTTCGCGACGAGGATCCGGTTCTGCTGGACCTCCTGCGGCGAGAGCGCGTACGCCGCCCCCACCGCGGCCCGCAGGCCGGCGAGCGCCGTCGGCGCGTCGGCCGTGGCCGCGTGGAACGCGGCGTCCGAGTTGCGCAGGCCCAGGCGCATGACGGTCAGCAGGCAGTGGGCCTTGGACTCGAAGTAGTGGTATAGCGCGGTCTGGCCGATCCCCACACGACTCGCCACCGCCGACCACTTCGTGCCCTCGTACCCGGCCTCGCCGAAGCACTCCACGGCGGCCGCCAGGATGGCGGGCCGCTTCGACCGCGGGCCGTCGTCGATCTCGGTGAGTGCCTCGATGCTCATGGGCGCCTCTCTCGGCCGATGGGTCCCACCCACCCTAGCCAGCGCCTGAACCGGGTTCATGTGCGCGCGACGCCGATCGCGGCCAGCAGGGCCTCGCCGTGCGCGGCGCCCAGCAGGACGGCGTCGGTGGCCGCCCGCCGGACGTGCAGGTGGGCGACGTGCTCCCACGTGAACCCGATGCCCCCGTGCACCTGGACGGTCTCGGCCGCCACCCACGAGTACGCCTCGCCGCAGGTCAGGGCGGCCGTCGCCACCGCGGCGGGCGCCTCCGGCGACGCCTCGGCGAGGGCGGCCGCCGCCCACCACGACGCCGACCGCGCCGCCTCCACCCGCACCGCCATGTCGGCGCACCGGTGCTTGATCGCCTGGAACGTCGCGATCGGGCGGCCGAACTGGACCCGCTGCGCGGCGTACGCGACGGAGAGCTCCATCGCCGCCGCGGCACCGCCGGTCTGCTCGCACGCGAGCGCGGCCCGGCCGCGCTCGAGCACGCGGGCGACGACGTCGCGGGCGTCGCCGGGGCGACCGAGCCGCCGCGCGGGGACCCCGTCGAGCAGCACGTCGGCCAGCTGGCGGTTCGGGTCCAGCGCCCGCAGCGGCGAGCGGACCAGCCCCTCGGCGGCGCCGTCGACGGCGAACACCGCCGGCTCGCCCTCGACGGCCGCGACCACGAGCAGCAGGTCCGCCGTCGCGCCCTCGACCACCTGGAGCTTCGTGCCGCTCAGGCGCCACCCGCCGTCCTCGTCGCCCTCCGCGCGGGTGCCGAGGTGGTCGGGGTCCCACTCGCCGTGGTCCTCGCGGAACGCGAACGCACCGGTCCGCTCGCCGCTCGCCAGGTCCGCGAGCAGCTCGCGGCGCAGCTGGTCGGTGCCGGAGAGCTCCAGCAGGGCGCCGACGGCGAGGACGGCGGTGGAGAACCACGGCAGCCGGACCGGCCGGCGGCCCAGCTCCTCGGCGACCACCGCGACCTCGCGGAAGCTCGCGCCGGCCCCGCCGAGCTCCTCGGGCACGTCGAGCGCGGCCACTCCGAGCTCGGCGGCGAACCGGCGCCAGAGGTCGCGGTCCCACGTCGTGTCGGGGTCGCGGGCGGGCTCGGTCCGGCGCTCCAGGAAGTCCCGGACCACGGACCGCAGGTCCTCGGCGTCGGCGTCGGGGGTGATGCGCAGGCTCACGGGGTCTCCCCGTCGTCGGCCGCCGCGGCCAGGACCTCGGCGTAGCGGGCCCGGGACTCGGCGCGGCGGGTGGGCAGGATGTAGGGCGGGAAGAGCCCGTCGTCGGGCTCGGTCCCGCGCAGCAGGGCCTGGGCCAGGTTCACCTTGTGGACCTCGGTGGCGCCGTCGGCGAGCCCCATGTGGAAGGACTCGAGGACCCACTTGCCGAAGGGCAGCTCCTTCGAGATGCCCAGCGACCCGTGGATCTGGATCGCGCGCCCGGCGGCGTCCGAGAGCACCTTCGGCATCGCCGCCTTGACCGCGGAGATGTCGGCGCGGACCGCGCGGTAGTCCTGGTACCGGTCGATGCGCCACGCGGTCTGCAGCACCAGCAGGCGGAACTGCTCGAGCTGGATCCAGGTGTCGGCGATCATCTCCTGGACCAGCTGCTGGTCGGCGAGCCGGCGCCCCTTCGTCGTCCGCGAGACCGCCCGGCGCTTCATCATCTCGAAGGCCGAGGTGACCAGGCCGACCGTGCGCATCGCGTGGTGGATGCGCCCGCCGCCGAGGCGGGTCTGGGCGACGGCGAAGGCCTCGCCGCGCTCGCCGAGGATGTTCTCGGCGGGGACGCGGACGTCGGTGTAGCGCAGGTACTGGTGGGTGCCGACCGGCTCGTCGTGGCCCCACACCGAGACGTCCCGGACGCGCTCGACACCGGGGGTGTCCGCGGGGACGACGAACATCGACATGGAGCGGTGCGGTTCCGCGTCCGGCTCGGTGACCGCCATGACGATGAGGAACTCCGCGAACAGCGCGTGCGAGGAGAACCACTTCTCGCCGTTGATGACCCACTCGTCACCGTCGAGGACGGCGGTGGTGCGGAAGCCGGTCGGGTCGGAGCCGCCGTGCGGCTCGGTCATCGAGAAGCAGGAGACGATGTCCCCCGCGATCAGCGGCTCGAGGTAGGCCTTCTTGAGGTGATCGGTGCCGTAGTGGGCGAGGATCTCGGCGTTCCCGGAGTCCGGGGCCTGGCAGCCGAAGACGACCGGGCCGGAGTGGGTGCGGCCGAGCTTCTCGTTGAGCAGCGCGAGACGCAGCTGGCCGTAGCCCTCGCCGCCCAGCTCCGGGCCGAGGTGGCAGGCCCAGAGCCGCCGCTCCTTCACCTTCTCCTGCAGCGGGCGGATCAGCGCGTTGCGCACCGGGTCCCGCGGGTTCCAGGCGTGCTCGACGACCAGGTCGACGGGTTCGATCTCCTCGCGGACGAACTCCTCGACCCACTCCAGCTCCCGGGCCACCTCGGGCTCGGACTCGAATCCCCAGCTCATGACCGCTCCTCGCGGGTCAGCACGGTGCAGGCCGAGATGCCCGGCGCGCCGTAGACGTGGGTGAACCCGACCTGCGGGTCGCCCGGGACCTGGTGCTCGCCGGCGTCGCCGCGCAGCTGGAGCACGTTCTCGTGAACCTGCCGCAGGCCCGAGGCGCCGATCGGCTCGCCGTTGGCCAGGCAGCCGCCGTCGGTGTTGACCGGCAGGCGGCCCTCGATCGCGGTGGCCCCGGAGAGGATCAGCTCCTCCTGCTCGCCGTGGTCGCAGAGCCCGGTCTCGGCCATGTGCATCAGCTCGGCGCCGGACTCGGTGTCCTGCAGCTGCGCGACGTCGACGTCGGACGGGCTGATGCCGGCGGCCGCGAAGGCCGCGGCCGCGGCGTCGACCGTCGGCGAGGGCGCGCGGCCCAGGGCGAGCCACGGCGAGTAGACCTCGAACGACCCGTAGCGGCGGCTGCGCAGGGTCGCGGCGGCCAGGAACACCGGCCGGTCGGTGTAGCGGTGGGCGTCCTCGGCGCGGCACAGCACGAGCGCGACCGCGCCCTCGCCGGGCGAGCAGTACATGTACTGCGTCAGGGGGTGGGAGATCATCGGCGCGGCGGCGATCTCGGCGGCGTCCATCTCCGCCCGCCGCCACGCCATCGGGTTGCGGGCGCCGTTGCGGAAGGCCTTGGCGGCGACCTCGGCCAGCACGTCGGGCTTCATGCCGTGGTCGTGCAGGTAGCGCTGGATCTTCATGCCGAAGAACTGCGTCGTGACCATCAACCCGGTCTCGCCGTACCAGGAGCCGAGCCCGTGGTCGGCGGGGTCGGCGTCGAACGCCCCGCGGGGGTGCTTGTCGAAGCCGATGACGATGCCGAGGTCGTGCGACCCGGAGCGGATGGCGGCGTCCGCGGCGATGAGGGCGGAGCCGCCGGTCGCGCACCCGTTGAACACGTTGATGAACGGCATCCCGGTGAGGCCGAGCTCCGAGACCAGGGTGTCGGCGTCGCCGGCGGAGTACGACCCACCGAAGCCGAACTGCACGTCGGAGAACCGGAGCCCGGCGTCGTCGAGCGCCCGACGCGCGGCGTGCACGGCCTGCGCGCGCCCGGACACCCCCTCGGTGCGGCCGAAGCGGTGCATGCCGATCCCGACGATGGCGACCCCGCTCACGGCGTGCTCCTCACGAACGCGAAGGTGTGGACCGGTCCGCCGTCCGGGTCGTCCCGGAAGGGGACGAGCGCGAGTTCGACCGGCATGCCGATCTCCAGGGCGTCCGGGTCGGCCCCGGTCAGGCGGGACTCCACGAGCAGCTGCCCGGGGAGCTCCACGTAGCCCACGGCGTAGGGCTCGTGGGCCTCGGTGCCGGTGTAGGGCGGCTTCGGCCGGAAGCCCTGCGTCGTCCAGGACCAGAGCGTCCCGGTCCGCGAGAGCGGGACGTCCTCCATCTCCGCGCCCGTACAGCGGGGGCAGCCATCCTGGCGGGGGAAGGTGTGCGCGCCGCAGTCGGCGCACCGGCTGCCCAGCAGCGCGGGGCCGTCCGGGGTGTCGGTGAGCAGCGACGGGTCGACGAACCTGCGGTCCAGCTCCGGCGCGCTCACGGCGCGGCCAGCCGTCCGCCGTCGACGGCCAGGAGCGCGCCGGTGGTGTAGCTCGCGCCCGGCCCGCACAGGTACAGCGCCGCCCCGACGATCTCGGCCGGCTCCCCCACGCGCTGCAGCGGCCAGTCCTGCGCCATCCGCGCCACCGCGGCCGGGTCCCACGACCGGCTGATGTCGGTGGCGAACGGCCCGGCGAGGATCGTGTTGACCCGCACCGAGGGTCCGTACTCCTGCGCGAAGCCCGCGGTCAGCGTGTTCAGCGCCGACTTGGCGGCGGTGTAGGGCAGGTCGCCCGCCGTCGGCCGGCCGGACCCCATCGAGGAGATGTTGAGGACGACCCCGCCGCGCCGCTGGGCCATCCGGGCCCCGGCGAGCGCGGTGAGCCGGAAGGGGCCCTTCACGTTCACGGCGAAGACCTTGTCGAGCAGCTCCTCGGAGACCTTCTCCAGCGACGGGTAGGTCGGGGCGATCCCGGCGTTGTTCACCAGCACGTCGACCGGCCCGAGCTCCGCCTCGACCTCGTCGAGCAGGGCGTCGACCTCGTCCCAGTGGCCCATGTGCGCGGCGTGCGCCGTCACGCGGCGTCCCGTCACGGCCGAGAGCTCCGTCGCGAGCGCGACGCACGCGTCCTTCTTGCGCGACGCGACCGCGACGTCGGCGCCCGCCGCGGCCAGCGCGACCGCGATCTCCCGGCCCAGGCCGCGGGAGCCGCCGGTGACCAGGGCGGTGCGCCCGGCCATCGGCTGCGGGTCTGGCCGGGCGGCCGCGACGGCGTCGACCACTGATGTCGTCACTTGGGAATGTCCTTCCAGGCGACCCCGCGGTCGGCGCGGGGTTCCGGCGGCAGCCCCAGCAGGCGCTCCGCGATGATCGTGCGCTGGACCTCGTCCGACCCGCCGGCGATCCGGTAGCCCGGGGCGCCCAGCACGTGCTCGGTCCAGCGGTGGCTGCCGTCGCCGGCGTCGGCGACCAGCCGGGTGCCGAGGATCGCCGCGGCGGCCCGGGACACCAGCGCGAGCCGCTCGGTCCAGGCGAGCTTGCGCAGCGACCCCATGGCGCCGTCGGGCGCGCCGGCGAGGCGCGCCTCGCGGTCGCGCTGCGCCGAGACGGCGGCGACCTTCTCCGCCGCCCACACCGCGGCCAGCAGCCGCCGCACCTCGGGGTCGGCGGTGCGGCCGAAACGGCGGGCGTCGGCGAGGAGGTCGGCGAAGCCGCCCCCGAGGTCGGCGTTCGCGCCGGAGTGCCCGCGCTCGAACCCGAGCGTCGCGAGGGTGACGCCCCAGCCGCCGCCGACCTCGCCGAGGCGCCAGGCGTCGGGGATGCGGACGTCGTCGAGGAACACCTCGCAGAACGACGTCCCGCCCGACATCTGGCGCAGCGGCCGGACGTCGACGCCCGGGGTGTCCATCCGCAGCAGGAAGGCGGTGAGGCCCCCGTGCTTGGGCACGTCGGGGTCGGTCCGGCAGATCAGCTCTCCCCAGTCGGCGAACTGGGCGCCCGAGCTCCACACCTTCTGGCCGTTGACGACCCAGGCGTCGCCGTCGCGGACCGCCCGCGTCCCGAGCCCGGCGAGGTCGGAGCCGGCGGCGGGCTCGGAGAACAGCTGGCAGGCGGTGACGTCCCCGCGCAGCAGCGGCCGCACGAGCTGCTCGGTCTGCTGCGGCGTGCCGAACATCTGCACCGTCGGCGCGACGAGGGCGGTCGACACGGACGTCAGCTCGTGCTGGCCCGGCGTCGCGAACTCGCGCTCGACCTCGGCGAACGCCTCCTCGTGCAGCGCCGAGAGCCCCGCGCCGTGGTGCTCGACCGGCCACGAGAGCGCGCCGTAGCCGGCGTCGAACCGCGTCCGCAGCCAACCGCGGATGCGGTCGATGAGCGCCCGCTCCTCGTCGAACGGCAGGTCGTGGAAGACGGCGACCGAGCGCCGGTCGTCCTCGACCCGGCGGGGCACGGTCCCGACGAGCCACTCCCGCGCCCGGTCGGTGAACGCGTCGAGCTCGGTCTCGCTGACGATGGTCATCGCGCCGTCCACCCTCCGTCGACGGTGAGGATCTGTCCGGTGAGGTAGCTGCTGGCCGGCGAGCACAGGACGAGCAGCGCGGTGTCGAGCTCCGCGGGCTCCCCGGCACGGCCGAGCATCGTGTTGCGCCCGATCCAGCGCACCGAGCGCTCGTCGTCGAACAGCTCGGCGTTCATCTCGGTGCGGAACCAGCCGGGGGCCAGGGCGTTGACCCGGACCCCCCGGCGGCCCCAGTGGCCGGCCAGCTCGCGGGTCAGCCCGAGCAGCCCGGCCTTGGACGCGGCGTAGCTCGCCCCGCCCATCGGCGCGGCCGACACCAGCCCGAGGATCGAGCTGACGTTGACCACCGCCAGTCCCTGCGGTCCGGCCACCTCGGCGGCGAGCCGCGCGAGGTGGAACGGGCCGACGAGGTTGGTGCCGAGGACCTCGGCGAAGCGCTCCGAGGTCTCGTCGGCGGGCTTCGCGCCGCTGTCGACGCCGGCGTTGTTGATCAGTACGTCGATCGTGCCCGAGCCCTCCCGGACCGCGTCGACCAGCGCCCGGCGGCCGTCCTCGGTGCCGAGGTCCGCGGCGACGGGACGCATCGCGGGGCACGCGGCGGCGAGCTCCCGGAGCCGGTCGGCGCGCCGGGCCGCGATCCACACCGTGGCCCCGGCGGCGGCGAGCACCGCCGCGAAACGCGCGCCGAGCCCGGACGAGGCGCCGGTGACGACGGCCGTCCGGCCGGTGAGGTCGAAGAGCTCCGCGGGGGACGCGACCGGGGTCGCCGCGGTCACGACGCGCACCCGTCGAGCAGGCCCCGCGCCGAGCCGATGAGCGCCGCGATGGTCGGCGGCAGCTGCTCCTGCACCGGGTCGTGGTGGCGACCCTCGCGGTGGCGGCGCAGGTTGTGCCCCATGATCGCCGCCATCTTCATCCGCGCGAGCGCCCGGAACCACGCCGTCTGCGGCGCCGTCCCGCCGGCGGCGCGGTAGAGCTCCTCCAGCTCGTCCTCGGACGGCAGCCCCGGGACCACCCGGCCGACGCCGGGGAACAGCGCGCCGTCGGTGAAGACCCCGAACCAGCCGAGGTCGACCCGGGGGTCCCCGACGCCCCAGATCTCCCAGTCGACGAGCGCGGTGGGCCGGGGTCCGGAGCACAGCAGGTTGCCGAGGCGGAAGTCGCCGTGCACGAGCACCGGGGCCACGGGCCCCGGGACGTCCGCGTGCAGGGCGGCGAGGAGCTCCTCCGAGCCCGGGCGGAGCTCCGCGGGCACCGCGTGCATCGTCTCCTGCCAGCGCAGCAGCTCGTCGTGCGGCGTCGCGGGCGCGGGCAGCTCCCCGCCCGCGGACCGGATCCCCTCGGCGAGCCGGGCGAGCGGGACGGCGTGCAGGGCGCCGAGGACGCGGGCGGCGCGCACCATGCGCTCCCACGCCAGGTCCGGCTCCAGGTCGGTCGCCACGTCCAGCACCGGCTCCACGGCATCGCCCTCGGCGAGCTCCATGGCGAACCACGCGGGCACGTCGGACTCCCGGGCCGTGACGGCCGGCACCGGCAGGCCGGACCCGGCCAGTGCCGAGAGCGCGTGCGACTGGCGGAGCACGTCGTGGCGGCCCCGCGCCGGCCGTCCCGGGGGCACGGCCTTGACCACGTGGCCCGACCGGCCGTCGTGCAGGACGTAGGTCAGCCCCGAGCGGCCGCCCTCCAGCACCCGCAGCGCCCCCGCGCCGGGCGCGCCCAGGGCGGCGCGCACGCGGCGCGCGAGCACGGGGTCCGCGTCGGCCGTGTCGTCGGTGTGCACGGACACCGTCTCCTGCGTCATCGGGGTTCCCTCCCACCGGATCGTCGTCGGCCCGGGCGGACCCGCCGACGGCCCCGGACGGGCCGTCGGCGTCGGCTACGACGGGCTCAGCGCCCGGTCCACTTCGGGTCGCGCTTCTCGAGGAAGGCGGACACGCCCTCGGCGGCGTCGTCGGAGTTCAGCGTGACCCCGACCGCGAGGTGCTCGAGGACCATCAGCGAGGCGATGTCGGCGTCCAGACCGCGGTCGACCGCCATCTTGGTGAGCTTCATCTGGAACGGGCTCTTGTCCGTCAGGTGCGAGACGAACTCCTCGACCGTGTCGTCGAGCTGGTCGGCCGGCGCGCTCGCGTTGACCAGGTCGAACGCGGCGGCCTGCTCCCCGGTGAGCAGCTTGCCGGTGAGCATGAGCTCCTTGGTCTTGCGGATCCCGATCATGCGGGGCAGCCGGTAGATCGGGCCCGCGCCACCGAACAGGGCGCGACGGATGTGGAAGTCCCCGATGAGGGCCGCGTCGTCCGCGATCGCGAAGTCGCAGGAGATCATGACCTCGAAGCCGCCCGCGGTCACGTAGCCCTCGAGGACCGCGACCGACGGCTTGGACATGTTGTAGAAGCGGTCGCACACCTTCGCCGAGACCACCGCGACGTCCATCGCCGTGCTCGAGCCGATGAAGTCCGACTGCAGGCTGTCGAGGTCGAAGCCCGAGGAGAAGGTGTTGCCTCGGCCGCGGACCACCACCGCCCGGATCTCGTCGTCCGCCTCGATCTCGGTGATGATCTCGTCGAGCCGGTGCAGCATCGGCACCGTGATGCAGTTGCGCTTGTGCGGCCGGTTGAACCAGACCCGGGCGACGTGCCCGTCGCGCTCGAACTGGATGTCGTCCTCGACTGCCATCGGGCCCTCCCAAGTTGAACTGAGTTCAGGTCGAAGCTTGAGCTGAACCGAGTTCGATGTCAAGCGCGATCGACCGGGAACTGCCTCTTGAACTGATATCAGTTCAGTGTCTACCGTCACTCCCTGCCGCCCGGACGTAGGGTCTCGGCGCAGGAGCGCGAAGGAGCGCCGCATGACGACGAACAGCCGGAGCGACCGGGAGGTGGTCGCCCGACGGGCCAGCACGGCCGCGGCCGTCGGCACCGCCATCGAGTACTACGACTTCGCGATCTACGGCTCCCTCGCCGTCGTCCTCGCGAAGCTCTTCTTCCCCGCCACCCAGGGCTTCGTGGCGCTGCTGTCGACGCTCGGGGTGATCGCCGGCGCGTACGTCATCCGCCCGCTCGGCGGCCTGCTCTTCGGCCGCCTCGGTGACCGGAAGGGTCGCCGGACGGTGCTCCTCGCGACCGTCGCCCTGATGGGGATCGCCACGGCGCTCACCGGGCTCCTGCCCACCTACGCCTCGATCGGCGTCGCGGCGCCGATCCTCCTGACCGTCCTGCGCCTGCTGCAGGGGCTGTCGGCGGGCGGGGAGGTCGGCGGCGCCGTGTCGCTGTCGACCGAGTCGTCCCCGTCGAAGCGGCGAGGGCTGTTCGGGTCGGCGACCTCGGTCGGGGTGGCGATCGGCCTCGCCGGCGCCGCGGCCGTCGTGGGCACCGTGAGCGCCCTGACCACGGCCGAGCAGATGGCCAGCTGGGGCTGGCGCATCCCGTTCCTCATCGCCGCGCCGCTGCTGGTGGCCGCCGTGGTCTACCGGCTCAAGGTGGAGGACTCGCCGCTGTTCGTGCAAATGGTGGAGGAGGCGGCGCCGCCGAAGGCCCCGCTCACCGAGGTCGTGCGCGACCACAAGGGGAGCCTGCTCCGGATCATCGGCCTGGCGTACTCCACGCTGACCACCGGCGCCCTCGCGTCGGTCTACCTGGTGGTGCACCTCTCGGGGGTGCTGAAGTACCCGCTGTCGAGCAGCCTGTGGCTGACCGTCCTCATCATCCTGCTGCCGATCGGACTCATCCCGTGGGCCGGCGCGCTGAGCGACCGCTTCGGCCGCAAGCGGGTGGCCGCCACCGGCATGCTCGGCTTCGTCGTGCTGTCGGTGCCCTGCTTCTGGGCCATGCAGCAGGACTCGCTGCTGCTCGCGATCGTGGCCGCGCTCGTCCTCAACGTGCCCTTCGCCATCCAGCAGGGGGTCGTCTACACGATGTACGCGGAGCAGTTCCCGACGCGCGTGCGCTACTCGGGGGTGTCGCTCGGCTTCAACATCGGTGGCATCGTCGGCACCGGGACCGCCTCACTGGTGGCGACGTCGCTCGTCGCGGCCACCGGGGTCACGATCGCCCCGGCCTTCTACGCCGTGTTCGCGGCGGCGGTCGGGCTCCTCGTGCTGCTCGCCATCCGCGAGAGCGCCGGGGAGCGGCTCGCGAGCGGCATCCCCGCGAGCGAGCAGGACGAGGCGCCCGTGCCCGCGTCCGCGGACCGCTGACGCCGTGCGCGGCCTCGCGGACCGGCGGGTCGTCCTCACCGGTGCCACCGGCGGCCTCGGCACCGCGATCGCCCGCCGGCTCGTCGAGGAGGGCGCCTCGGTGGCGCTCACCGACGTCGACGAGGCCGCGCTGGAGGACCTCGCGGACGCCCTCGACGGCGACACGCTGGTCGCCGTCCTCGACGTCGCCGACCCCGACGGCTGGTCCCGCACGGTCACGGCCGTGCGGGACCGGTGGGGCGCGGCGCACGTGCTCGTCAACAACGCGGGCATCGGCAGCCTCGGCACGGTCGAGACCGAGACGCGGGAGCGCTGGGACCAGGTCGTCGCGGTCGACCAACTCGGGACCTGGCTCGGGATGCAGCACCTCGGTCCGGTGATCGAGGAGAGCGGTGGCGGGTCGATCGTCAACGTCGCCTCGATCCTGGGGGCGACGGGCGGGCTCGCGAACAGCTTCTCCTACGCCGCGGCGAAGGGAGCGGTGCGGGCGATGACGATGAACGCCGCGCTGCACTGGGCGCAGCGCGGCGTGCGCGTCAACGCCGTGGTCCCCGCCTTCATCGGGACCGCGCCCCTGCTCGAGCGCTTCGGGGGCGGCGAGCGCCACCGCGCGATGCTGGACAACACCCCGATGGGGCGTCTCGGGCACCCGGAGGAGGTCGCCGCCGCCGTCGCGTTCCTCGCGAGCGGGGACGCCGCCTACACCACGGGCTCGGAGCTGTACGTCGACGGCGGCTGGGCCGCCCGCTAGTTCCCCTCCGGGACCAGGACCGCGCGCCCGACCAGCCGCCCCTCGCGGAGCCGGGCGAGGGCGAGCTCGGCGTCGGCGAGGGGGAAGATCGTGGTCCGGGGCGTGAGGGCGCCGCCCCGGGCCACCCCGACGACGGCCTCGAGCTCCGGCCGGGACCCCCAGAACGGGACGCGCACCGTGGCACCGGAGGGCAGCACCCCGGGCTTCGAGACCGTGAGGGTCCCGCCCCCGCTGCCCACGACGACGAGCTCGCCGGCCGTCCGCAGCAGGGACACCGCCAGGTCGAGGCTGCTCTGGGCCCCGGCGAAGTCGAACACGACGTCGGCGCCGTGGCTCGCGACCCGGGCCACCGCGGCGTCCGCGTCGGCCGGGAGCACCGCGACGTCCGCCCCGCACTCGCGCGCGAGGTCGAGCGCCTCCTCCCGGGCGTCGACCGCGACGACGGCCGTCCCGAGCCCGCGGAGCAGGCCGATCGCGAGGTGACCGAGCCCGCCGACGCCGATGACGACGGCGAGCGCGTCGGGCTCGGCCAGGGCCACCCGGCTGCCGTCGACGGCATGGAACGACGTCAGCCCCGCGTCCGTCAGCGTCGCCGCCGCGACCGGATCCAGGCCCGCCGCCGACACGACCCGAGCCCGGTCCACGACCACGGCCTCGGCCATCCCGCCGTCGAGACCGAGCCCCAGACCGGCCGCGGGCAGCGTCGCCCGGTGGTCGCAGTAGTTCGTCCGGCCCGACAGGCACCGGCGGCAGCGTCCGCAGCCGAACGGCGCGTGCACGACGACCTGCTCGTCCACCGTCAGGTCCTCGACGCCCTCCCCCAGCGCCGCGATCCGGCCGCACGTCTCGTGCCCGAGCGTGAACGGCAGCCGCCACCGCGCGGCGGCCCCGCCGTGCATGACCGCGAGGTCGGAGTGGCAGACACCAGCCGCGAGCACATCGAGCCGCACCTGCCCGGGACCGGGCTCGGGAGCGGGCAGCTCCACCAGCTCGGCGGTCCCCGGGGCGGTCATCCGATACGCGATCACACCTGAACCAAGCTCAGTTCAGCCCACCGTGTCAAGCCTCGATCAACGCGACCGGCTCGCCATCCAGCTGGCGATCTGCGTGCGCGACCCGAACGACAGCTTGCGCAGCATCCGCTCGACGTGGCCGTCGACGGTGCGCCGGGAGATCACCAGCCGCTCCCCGATGTCGCGGTTGCTCAGCCCGTCCGCGATGAGCGCGGCGATCTCGCTCTCGCGCGACGTCAGCGGGTCCCCGGTCGGCGGCTGCGAGGAGGCGGGTGTCGGGGCCGGTCCCGGGGTCTCGGCGCTCCCGGCCAGCGCGATCCCCAGCCGGACCGCGTCGGGGAGGGCGACGTCGGCGTGCTCGTCGCGCAGCGCCTCGGCGCGCTCGCGCCCCAGGGCGGCGTCGATGCGGGCGGCGTGCTCCTGCCCCTCGGCGGACGCGTGGGGGCCGAACGCGGCCAGCGACGTCCCGAGCCGCCGCCACACCGAGCGGGCCAGCCCGGACAGGGTCGCGGCGTCCGCGGCACGCCCGCTCGCCAGCGCGATCCACGAGCAGACCTCGATGCTCAGCGCCGTGCAGACCCCGTCCCGGAAGTCCCGCTCGATCCGCATCGTCGCGAGGATCGCCTCGCGCGCGGCGTCGAGCCCGCCGAGGTGGAGGTGGCTGATCGCGGCGATCCAGCGGCCGTAGCCGCGGTTCCACAGCTCGCCGACGGCGGTCGCCCCGTCGACGACGGCCGCGGCGGTCACGAGCGCCTCGTCGGAGCGGCCCGCGTAGGTCTGCGCCATGGCCAGCTGGAACGCGGCCGTGAGCTCGGGGCCCTGCAGGCCCATGCGCCGGTGCAGGGCGATCGCGCGCCGGTAGCAGGAGATGGCGTCGTCGAGGTCGCCCTCGAACAGGTGCAGCAGCGCCGTCCAGTGCGCGGCGTGGCCCTGCAGCGCGAGGTCGCCGCGGGCGTGCGCGATGCGGCTGCACTCCGCGAGCCACCCGCGCGCCTCGGCCCGGTCGCCCTGGATGAGCGCCACCCACGCCGCCACCCAGAGCGCCTCGCCGCGCTGGGCGGAGCCCTCCTCGAGGTGCGGGAGCAGGCGCTCGAGCCACCGCCGGCCGTAGGTGAGGAAGCCGCCGGCGATCCAGTGGTAGCGCAGCTGCGAGGCCAGCCGGGCCCCGCCGACGGCCTCGCCCGGGGTCTCGACGGAGAAGGCGAGCGCGGCGATGAGGTTGGGGTGGTCGGCGCGCAGGGTGGCGAGGTCGCGGGCCTGGTCAGGCCCGCACCACCGGTCGATCACCGCCTCGGCACGGCGGATGTAGTGGTCGCGGTGGCGGCGGCGGACCTCGACGGTCTCGCCGGAGGCCTCCAGCCGCTCGGCCCCGTACTCCCGCAGCGGCACGAACTGCCGGTAGCGCACGCTCTCGCCGTCGCGGTCGGCCAGGACCACCGACTTGCCGACGAGCCCGTCGAGCGCCTCCAGCAGGCGGTCGCCGTCGAGCTCGCCGTGGCCACAGACGCCGTCGAGGGTCTCGAGGTCGACCGACGCCGGGAACACCGACATCCGCGCCCACAGCAGCCGCTCGTCGGGCCCGCACAGGTCGAAGCTCCAGTCGATCAGCGCGTGCAGCGACCGGTGCCGCGGCTCGGCGTCGCGGACCGGGGCCTTGAGCAGGTGCAGCCGGCCGCCGAGGCGCTCCACCACCTGCGACACGGGCAGGGTCCGCAGGCGCACGGCGGCCAGCTCGATGGCCAGCGGCAGCCCGTCGAGGCGCCGGCACAGCTCGACGACGGCCGCGCGGTTGGCCGGGGTGATGGCGAACTCGGGCAGGACGCTGCGGGCCCGGTCGAGCAGGAGCCGCACCGCGGGCACGTCGTCGAGCGACCGGCTGCCGGCGGCGTCCGGGTCGCCGGGCACGGGCAGCGGCGCGAGGCGGTGGACCTGCTCGCCCCACAGGCCGAGCGGCTCGCGGCTCGTGGCCAGCACGGTGAGGTCGGGCAGCGCCTCGAGCAGCCGGCGCAGCAGCGCGACGCTGCCCTCGATGAGGTGCTCACAGTTGTCCACGACCAGCAGGACGGGCTCGCCGCCCAGGTGGTCGACGACGCGGTCGACGGCGTCGCGGTTGGACTGGTCGGGCACGCCCAGCGCCGTCGCCACCGCCGGCGCGATCTGCGAGGGGTGGGTGACGCTCGCCAGCTCGACGACGTGGGCCGACCGGACCTCCGACGCGACGGTCAGCGCGAGACGGGTCTTCCCGACCCCGCCCGGCCCCGTGAGCGTCACCAGCCGCCGCTCGGCCAGCGCGGCCCGCACCCGCTCGAGGTCGGTCTCGCGGCCCACGAAGCTGGTCAGCGAGGTGAGCGGCCGCCGTCCACCGGCGGGCGCGACGGGCCGCTCGTCCGACACGACGTCGACCATGTGACGCCTCCCCGTCGCCGCGTCTCCTCGCTGGAGCATGACACGGGTCACCCCCCGTGCGGTGCCCCCGCGGCGGCGATCTACCCGCGTAGCCCGGCACGCGGCGGTGGGGTGATCTCACGCTGTCGGCGGCCCGGCCCGCGCGGCCACGGTGTAGCGGCGATCACACCCGCCGCACCACGAGGAGGGCCGATGCCCCGGGAGACACCGTGCTGAACATCGACGTCGACACCGGCGGCACGATGACCGACGGCCTGGTCAGCGGGGACGCCCCGTCCACCGGGTTCGCGGGCGTGTTCAGCGTCAAGGTGGAGACCACGCCGCACGACGTCACGATCGCGTTCGCGGAGGTCCTCGACGCGGCCCGCCGGCACGTCGGCGCGGCCACCATGCGCGACCTGCTCGACGAGGTCGCGCTCATCCGCTGGTCGTCCACCATCACGTCGAACGTGCTGGCGCAGAAGAGCGGCCCCAAGCTGGGCCTGCTCGTCACGGCCGGCCACGAGGACGACCTCTACACCAGCCGCGACGAGGCGGCGACGGTCGTCGGCCCGCTCATCGACCGGGAGAACATCACCGGGGTCGCGCCCGACGCGTCGGACGACGACGTGCGCACCGCGGTGAAGGGCCTGTTCGACCAGGGCATCCGCCGCATCAACATCAGCCTGCAGGGGGCCTTCGCCGACGACGCCGCGGAGCAGAAGGTCGTCGCGCTGATCGACGCGCAGTACCCCGACCACTACCTCGGCTCGATCCCGGCCCTGCCGGCCAGCGAGATCCTGCTGCGCCCCGACGACGCGACCCGCACGTTCGTCTCACTGATCAACGCCTACGTGCACCCGTCGCTCGCGACCTCGCTCTACCGTGCCGAGGAGACGCTCAAGCAGGAGCACTCCTGGCGGGGCAACGTGCTCGTCGGGCACATCAACGGCGGCGTCGCCCGCATCGGCAAGACCACCGCGTTCGACACCATCGAGTCCGGCCCCCTCTTCGGCACCCACGCCTGCGCGGCCGAGGCCGCCCGCCTCGGCGACGCGCGGGTGCTGGCCGTGGACGTCGGCGGCACGACGACCAAGGTGTCGGCGGTCGAGGACGGCCGCGTCGTCGACCGCGACGAGGGCCACCTGTTCGGCATCCCGGTGCGCACCAACCTCCCGCTGCTGCGCTCCATCGCCCTCGGCGGCGGGTCGGTGGCCCGGGTGCAGGACGGCCGGATGACCCTCGGCCCCGACTCGATGGGCGCCGCCCCCGGCCCGGCCTGCTACGGCCTCGGCGGGCGGAACGCGACGACCACCGACGCGTTCGTCGTGCTCGGGTACCTGTCCCCCACCGCGTTCCTCGAGGGCCGCCGCACGCTCGACGTCGACGCGGCGCGGACCGCGATCGACCGCGCCGTCGGGAGCCCGCTCGGGCTGTCGACCGACGACGCGGCACGACGGATCGTGGACGCCGCCCTCGACATGACCGCGCAGCTCGCCCGCGACACCGCCGCGGAGATGGGCTGGGACCCGGCCGGCACGGCCGTCCACGCCCTCGGCGGCAACGGCCCGCTGGTCGCCACCGGCGTCGCCGACCGGCTCGGCGCGTCGACGGTGCGGCTGTTCGGCTTCGGCAACGTGCTCTCGGCCTACGGCTCGGCGATCTCCGACGTCGTGCACGTCTACGAGTCCGCCGTCGCGGGCCCCGACGAGGCGCGCGGCGCCGCGGCCCGGCTGCGCGACGAGGCCCGCCGCGACCTGCGCGGCGAGGGCTTCGACCCCGACGGCGCGGACCTCGCGTGGGAGGTCCGCGACGCGGACGGCACCCGCCACGGTGCGGCCGGCGACGTCGAGGGGGCCCTGGGCGGCACCCCGCGCCTGATCCGCCTCACCGCCCGCTCGGTGCTGCCGAGCCTGGAGAAGCCGACCCCGGCGGCGGGGGCCGAGCCCGCCGACGGCGAGCGCGGGGGCCTGCCCGTCCGGGCCTGGTCCACGACGGCCGGACAGCGCCTCGACGGGCCCGTGCTCGTCGACGGCGGGGCCTTCACCTGGCTCGTCGGGCCGGGTTGGTCGCTGCAGGTCGACCAGCACGGCGACGCGGTCGCCGCCCGCACCTCCGAGGGAGCGTCATGACCCGCATCCACGTCGCCGAGTACCTCGACCTCGACGTCGGCACCGAGCGGTGGCACTGCCACTCGTGCGGCCACGACATCGCGGCGGCGAGGGACAACTACAAGACGGGCCTGCTGCTCACCGAGCGGGACCCGAGCGAGGTGCACCCGCCGCTGATCGAGGGCCGGTTCACCTTCGCCCCGGACCCGACGTGGGTCCGCATCGTCGAGTTCCACTGCCCGGGGTGCGGGCGGCAGGTCGAGACCGAGTACCTGCCGCCCGGCCACCCGATCACCCACGACACCGAGATCGACATCGACTCCCTCAAGCGCCGCCTCGACGCCGGGGAGCTGCGCGTGGACGAGGCCGGGAAGCTGGAGGTGACGGCGTGAGCAGGACGCGCAGCGGAGCGGAGCCGGACCGTCGACGCCGCACGATCGACATCGACGTGGGCGGGACCTTCACCGACCTGGTGCTCACGTGGGACGACCGGCGCATCACGGCCAAGGCGCCGACCACGCCCTACGACCTCTCGGTCGGCTTCCTCGACGTGCTCACCGACGGCGCCGAGCAGCTCGGCACCGACATCGACGAGCTCCTGCCGCAGGTCGAGCTGGTGCGCTACTCGACGACCGTGGCCATGAACCGGCTCATCGAGCGCAAGGGGCCGCGCCTGGGCCTGCTGACCACCGAGGGCCACGAGGACGCCATCCTCATCGGCCGCGGCGCGCAGTGGACCGACGGCACCCGCATCTCCGAGCGGCGCAACCTCGCCGTGCAGCAGAAGCCGGCGCCGCTGGTCACCCGCGACATGATCGCCGGGGTGCGCGAGCGGGTCGACTCGTTCGGCCAGGTGCTGCGCCCGCTCGACGAGGAGGACGTGCGCCGCAAGCTGCGCCGGCTCGTCGACGGCGGGGCCCGGGCGATCGCGGTGTCGCTGCTGTGGTCGTTCGCGAACCCGGCGCACGAGAAGCGGATCCGCGAGATCATCCGCGAGGAGTACCGCAGCTACCACGTCGGCTACCTGCCGGTGGTGCTCTCGCACGAGGTCGTCGGCAAGGTCGGCGAGTACGAGCGCACGATGACCGCGGTGCTCGACGCCTACCTGCAGAGCTCCATCAAGGCCGAGATGGAGCAGACCTGGGACCAGCTGCGCGAGCACGGCTACCGGGGCAGCTTCCTGCTCACCCACAACACCGGCGGCTCGGCGGAGATCTTCAAGACGACGGCGTCCCGGACCTACAACGGCGGGCCGATCGCCGGGCTCATGGGCAGCTACCACATCGGCCAGGCGCTCGGCTTCCGCAACGTCATCGCCTCCGACGTCGGCGGCACCTCGTTCGACCTGGGCATGGTCGTCGACGCCTCGGTGCGCTCCTACGAGTTCCGCCCGATCATCGACCGCTGGATGGTCGGCATCTCGATGCTGCAGGCCACCACGATGGGCGCCGGGGGCGGGTCGATCGCCTCGGTCAACACGCTGCTGGGCAACCGCCTCGAGGTCGGTCCCCGCTCGGCGGGCTCCTACCCGGGCCCGGTCTGCTACGACCTCGGCGGCACCGAGCCCACCACCACCGACGCCGACGTCGCGCTCGGCTACATCGCGCCCGACGGCTACTTCGACGGCCGCATGCCGCTGGACCGCGACAAGGCGGTCGAGGCGATCCGCACGACGATCGCCGAGCCGCTGGGGGTGTCGGTCGACGAGGCGGCGGCGCTCATCCGCCAGGTCATCGAGTCGACGATGGCCTCGGCCATCCAGCGCGAGGTGCACCTGCGCGGCTACCACCCCGAGGACTTCGTGCTGTTCGCCTTCGGCGGCGGCGGGCCCACCCACGTCGCCGGCTACGGCGCCGACGTGCCCACGGCCGTGATCTTCCCGCAGGCGCCGGTGTTCTCCGCGCTCGGCAGCTCGGTCATGGACGTCATGCACGTCTACGAGCAGTCCCGGCGCATCCTGTTCCTCAACGGGATGACCCAGGAGCTCACCACCGACCACGAGGCCTACAACGCGCCGATCCGCGACATGGTCGCCCAGGCCCGCGCCGACCTCACCTCCGAGGGCTTCGACCCCGACGACGCCGTGTTCACCGTCGAGCTCGACATGCTCTACGGCGGCCAGGTGCAGGTGAAGCGGGTGTCCTCGCCCCTGTTGGAGATCCGCAGCCAGGAGGACGCCGCGGCGGTCTACGACGCCTTCGAGAAGGAGTACTCCGAGGCGTTCAGCCCGCACGTGGTCAACAAGCCCGGCGGGGCCTACATCGAGTCGATCATCGTCAAGGCGACCGTGCCCCAGGAGAAGCTCGAGCTCCCGGTGCACGAGCTCGGCGACGCCGACCCGTCACCCGCCCGCCGCGGCAGCCGGGAGGCCTACTGGCCCGACCTGGGCCGCCGCGTCGACACCCCCGTCTACGCGTTCGACCGCCTGACCCCCGGCCACCGCGTCGAGGGACCGGGGCTGGTCGAGGCCGAGTTCACCACGATCGTCGTCCCGCCCGGGCGCGTGCTGCGCATCGACGAGCACGGGCTCGGGCTGCTGGAGCACGCCGTGACCGCCGAGGCGCCCGCGCGGGCCGCCGTGCTGGAAGGAGCCCGGGCATGAGCTTCCCGCCCCTGGCCGAGAAGCTGGCCGCGCTGAAGGTCAGCGAGCCCAGCTCCTACGAACTGTCCTGCCTCGACGCCGTCGCCACCGGCGCCTACGAGATCGGGGTGCAGCGCACCGCGGACATCCTCGACGAGGGCTACGAGGTGTTCATGCGCTCGTCGCGCTCGCAGATGGGCGTGGCGGGCGACTCGATCGTCGCGCTCTTCAACGCGCAGGGCGACCTGGTGAACGCCTCGGCGGGCACCTACCTGCACGCGGTGATCCCGCCGATCGTGATCAAGTACATCCGCGCCCGGTTCGCGCAGAACCCGGGGATCGCCGACGGCGACATCTGGTACACGAACGACGCGCTCTACGGCGGCATCCACAACCCCGACCAGGTCGCGATCATGCCGGTGTTCTTCGAGGGCGAGCTCGTGGCGTGGACCGCGGCGCTCTCGCACACCACCGAGACCGGGGCGTGCGAGCCCGGCGGCATGCCGGTCTCGGCGAAGTCCCGGTTCGACGAGGGCATGAACCTCCCGCCGATGAAGATCGGGCACCAGCACGTCCTGCGCGAGGACGTCATCGAGATGTTCGCGGCCTTCGGGCTGCGCTCGGAGACGTCGGTGACGGTCGACCTGCGGGCGCGCTGCACCACCGCCGACCGCGTGCGGGTGCGGCTGCTGGAGATGTTCGCCCGCGAGGGCAAGGACTTCGTCGTCGGCCTGTTCCGCAAGATGCTCATGGAGGCCGAGGCGGGCTCGCGCAAACGCCTCGCGTCGTGGCCGGACGGCACCTACCGCTGCGCCACGTTCTCCGACGCCGCGGGCATGGAGAACGGCCTGGTCCGCAACTGCTACATGACGATGACCAAGAGCGGCGACCATCTCGAGGTCGACTTCACCGGCACCAGCCCGGAGAACGGGTCGTCGTACAACGCCCACCCGCAGGCGGTGATCGGGCACCTGGCGAACTACATCTACGAGTACGTCTTCCACGACCTCCCGATCTCCTCGGCGACCTTCGAGCCGATCGACTTCGTGTTCCCCGAGAACTCGATGCTCTCGCCCGCCCCCAACGCCGCCACCAGCTGCGCGGTCATGGCGGCCACCGGCGCGATGAGCGCGATCGCCAACTGCGTGGGCCGCGCCCGGTTCGGCACCACGGAGTGGCGCCAGGTGTCGGCGGCGCTGGGCAACGGCGGCAACGCCTCGGTGCTCGCCGGGGTCTCGCAGTGGGGCATGCCGTTCGCCGACATGCTCGCCTACACGATCAACACCGAGGGCTCGGGCGGGCGCGCGACCAGCGACGGCATCAACGCCTACGGCTTCCCGTGGTGCGCGTTCGGACGGGCGCCCGACGTGGAGAACATGGAGAACGAGCTGCCGATGCTCGTGCCGTTCTCCCAGCACTGGGAGGACTCCGGCGGCGCCGGGAAGCACCGCGGCGGGGTGGGCACCGCCCAGCTCTGGGTCGCCCACCACGCGCCGTTCGTGGTGTTCATGTCGATCGCCGACAACTCGATCGTCCAGACCCCGCAGCCGCTGTTCGGCGGCTACTCGCAGTGCACCTGCCCGGGCCTGACGATGGAGGACGTCGACATCCCCGAGCTGCTGCGCGCAGGCGACGAGGGCCGCCTCGACCTGGCCTCGCTGCTCGAGGGCAAGTTCGGCGGGCGGATCGTCTCGGAGAGCTACGCGCGCACCGCCCGGCCGGTGATGGGCGACCAGGTGATCACCCTGGGGATCTCGACCGGCGGCACCGGCTACGGCGACCCGCTCGACCGCGACCCCGAGGCCGTCGAGCGCGACCTCACCGACGGGATGATCTCCGAGTGGGCGGCGACCCACGTGTACGGCGTGCGGTTCAACCCGCAGACCGGCCGCGTCGACCTCGCCGGCACCGTCGAGGAGCGCGCCGAGCGGATGCGGGCGCGCATCGCCGGCGGGAAGAGCTGGGACGACTTCCACGCCGACTGGTCGACGCGCAGGCCGCCCGAGGAGATCCTCGGGCTCTACGGGTCCTGGCCCGACGCGACCGTGGTCACCCCGCTGATGCGGATGTGAGCGTGGCCCTCTCGACCAGGGGCAAGGCGCAGGCGATCGCCGGTGGGCGGGGCGGGCAGCACACGCTGGCCGTCCCGCTCGCCCCGCGCCTGGCCGCCCGCATCGCCGAGCGCCCGTGGGAGGCGTTCCTGACCGACCCGACCCAGCTCGCCAACGGCCTGGGCGACCTGCTCGACGCCGTCCGGCCCGACGGGGTGGCCGTGACGACCCCGTCGATGGACGTCCCGGGCCACCGGGAGGCCGCGCTCGAGGCCACCCGCCGGCTGCGGGTGTCGGCCGGCGACGGCGCCGTCCTCGTCGCGGTCCTGGGGTCCGGGGACGTCGACGCCGTCACGGCGTTCCTCGGGGCCGGGGTGGACGGGGTGGTCCTCGAGGGTGTCGCCGACCCCGCCGCGGCGCGCACCATCGCGAACATGTGCCGGTTCCACCGCGTCATGGCCGTGGCCCCGACGCGGGTCGCGCTGGACGCCCCGGTCCCGGCCACCGGCCTCGTCGTCACCGACGGTGAGTGCCCGGCCGACACCGACGTCACGGCGCTCGCGGACTGGGTCGCCGGCGTCCGGGGAGGGGCCTGATGTTCTTCGAGGACGCCGCGATCCCGCTGGGCGCGGTGTGGTCGTCACCGTTCGCGAAGTGGCAGGGCACCCTCGCCGAGACCTCCAGCCTCGACGTCGCCGCGGCGGTGACCGCGCGGGCGCTGGCCGACCGCGCGCTGCCGGCCGACGAGGTCGACGGGCTGGTGCTGGGCTGGACGGTGCCGGCGCCCGACGTCTTCTACGGCGCGCCTACGCTCGCCGCCCGGCTCGGGCTGCCCGGCCTCACCGGCCCGATGGTGAGCCAGGCGTGCGCCACGTCGGTGGCCGCCCTGCACGCGGCCGCGCTGACCGGGGGCACCCAGCTCGTGGTCGCCGCCGACCGGACCAGCAACGGACCCACGCTGTCCTGGCCGGCGCCGTCACGGCAGGGCGGTGCCCCGGTGACCTCGCACTGGGTGCTCGACAGCTTCGCCCGCGACCCCGGCACCGGGCAGGGCATGCTCGCCACCGGCGAGATCGTCGCCGCGGAGGGCGGGTTCACCCGGGCCGAGGCGGACGCGGTCGCGGTGCTGCGCAGCGAGCAGTACGTCGCGGGGCTGCCCGACCAGCACCGCTACCTCGTGCCGGTGTCGATCCCGGGGCGGCGCTCCTCGGTGGAGCTGGACGCCGATGAGGGCGTCCGCCCGGTCGACGCCGAGACCGCGGCGACGCTCCCGCCCGCGACGACCGACGGCGTGCACACCTTCGCCGCCCAGACCCACCCCGCCGACGGGTGCGCGGGCGCGCTGGTGACGTCGGTCGAGCGCGCGCGCCGGATCGGGGGCGGCGTCGTCCGGCTCGTGGCCAGCGGGTTCGCGCGGGTCGCGCCGGCCCGCATGCCGCAGGCGCCCGTCCCGGCCGCCCGGGCGGCGCTGGCGGCGGCCAGGTGGGACGTCGCGGACCTGCACGCCGTCACCACCCACAACCCGTTCGCCGTCAACGACCTCTACCTCGCCCGCGAGACCGGGATCGCGCTCGAGGACATGAACGTCCGCGGGTGCAGCCTCGTCTTCGGCCACCCGCAGGGACCGACGGGGCTGCGGTCGATCGCCGAGCTGGTCGAGACCCTGCGCGACCGCGGCGGGGGCCGCGGGCTGTTCACCGGGTGCGCCGCGGGCGACACCGGCGCCGCCCTGCTCGTGGAGGTCGACACGTGACCGCTGCCCCGCCCCTGCCCACCTTCGCCGCACCGCACATCGTCCGCGAGGACACCGCCGACGGCCGCATCCTGCTCCGCTCCACCGATCCCCTCGCCCCGCACGCCGTCTCGGTGGTGCACGACTTCCGGACCCACGCCGCGGCCCACCCCGACCGCCTGCTCGTCGCCGAGCCGGCCGGGGACGGGTGGGCGCGCACGACGTGGGGCGCGATGCGCGCAGCGGTCGACCGGCTCGCGCAGGGGCTGCTCGACCGCGGGCTCGCCGACCGGCCGGTCATGGTGCTCTCGGGCAACAGCACGCTGCACCTCACCGTCGCGCTCGCGGCGATGACCGTCGGTGCGCCGGTCGTGCCGACGAGCGTGGCCTACTCGCTGCAGAGCGCCGACCACGCGAAGCTCCGCGCGATGGCCGACCTGGTCCGGCCGGGCCTGGTCGTCGCCGAGACCCCGGAGTTCGCGGCCGCGGTGGCCGCCGTCGGGGGCGAGGTCGTCCTGGGCCCGGGCGGGCTGTCGGTCGACGACCTCGCGGCCGAGCCCACCCCGGCCGTCGACGAGCGCTGCGCGGCGCTGCGGCCCGACACCGTTGCGAAGGTCCTGTTCACGTCGGGCTCGACCGGCGCGCCGAAGGGCGTGCTCAACACCCACGGCATGCTCGCCGCGAACCAGCAGCAGATGCTCCAGGCCTGGCCGTTCCTCGCCGCGGAGCCGCCGGTGCTGCTCGACTGGCTGCCCTGGAGCCACACGTTCGGCGGCAACCACGACACCAACATGGTGCTCGCCCACGGCGGCTCGCTGTGGATCGACGACGGCCGCCCGACGCCCGCGCTGATCGGGCGCACGGTGGCCCGCCTCGCCGACGTCCACCCGACGATCTACCTCAACGTGCCCGCCGGCTACGCCGCCCTGCTCGGCCACCTCGAGCGCGACGAGGACGCCGCCCGCGCGTTCTTCGCGCGGCTGCGCCTCGGGTTCTTCGCCGCCGCCGCGCTCCCCCAGCAGCTGTGGGACCGGCTGACCGCGCTGGCCGGGCGCCACGGGTCGGGGATGCGGATGACCACGTCGTGGGGCATGACCGAGACCGCCCCCGCCGCCACCACCGCGCACTTCCCGATCACGCGCTCGGACTGCCTCGGCGTCCCGCTGCCGGGCGTCGAGCTGGCGCTCGTGCCCGCGGCCGGGAAGCGGGAGCTGCGGGTGCGCGGGCCCAACGTCACCCCCGGCTACCTCCGGCGCGACGACTCCCCGTTCGACGAGCACGGCTACCTGCCCACCGGCGACGCCGTCGCCCTCGTCGACGAGGACGACCCGGCCGCCGGGCTCGTCTTCCGCGGACGGATCGCCGAGGACTTCAAGCTCTCGTCGGGCACGTTCGTCAGCGTCGGCACCCTGCGGCCGCGGCTGCTGTCCGCCTCGGAGGGCCTGGTCACCGACGCGGTGCTGTGCGGGGAGGGCACGGACGCCGTCCGCGCGCTGGTGTGGCTGCACCCCGACCACGCCCAGCGCCACCACGACGGCGTGCCCGACGAGGGCCTGCGCGCCGACCTCGCCGCCACCCTCGCGCGCCTCGCCGCCGAGGGGGGCGGCGCGTCCCAGCGCGTCGAGCGGGTGCTGGTCCTCACCGAACCGGCGGCCCTCGACGCCGGCGAGATCACCGACAAGGGCTACGTCAACCAGCGCGCCGTGCGGGAGCGCCGCGCCCACCTCGTGGGCCTGCTCGCCGCCGAACCGCCGCCCCCAGCCGTCGTCACGCGGACCACCGGATGACGCCGGCGCGCGGCTAGCATCGTGGGCGTGCCCGCACGTCCCGCCGAGCTCCTCGCCGGGGCGCTGGCGGCGCGGGCCCCCGGGATCGCGGCGCAGGTGCACGCCCGCATCACGGCGAACATCCCCACCTACGACCGCGTGCCCCGGGCCGAGGTCCAGGCGTCGGTGGTGCAGATCGTGCACGACGTCTGCGGGGTGCTGCGGGCCGGCACGGTGCCCGAGCCCGGGCTGATCGTGCAGGCCGAGGAGTCGTCGCGGGCGCGGGCGAAGCAGGGCGTGCCGATCCACGACATCATGCACGCCTTCCGCTTCTCGATGGGCGCGATCCGGGACGCGCTGGCGGCGGCGGCCGCGGAGGTCGGCCTCGACGCGGCGGACACCGTCGGGCTGCTCACGCTCGCGTGGTCCTACAGCGACGCCTACACCGGCAACGTCGTCGCCGTGTACCGGCAGTCGGACATCGAGAACGCCCTCGACCAGGCTCGCCGCGCGCAGCAGTTCCTGCTCGGGCTGCTCGACGGCACGCTCACCGGCGCCGAGCTCACCCTCGCCGCGACCGCGCTGGTGCTCGACCCGGAGACGCCCCACCACGCCCTCCGGGCACGGCCCGCGGGCACCGACCCCGGCCCGCTGCTGCGCGAGCTGCAGCGCCAGGCCGCCCGGCACCGGGGCGTGGCCGTGCTGGCGGCGATCGGCGCGCAGGTCGCGGGCGTCGTGCCGTTCCGCCCGGAGGCGACGGGCGAGGCCGACCTGGTCGCCCTCGGCCCCGCGGTGCCCCTCGAGCGGCTCGACGGCTCGTTCCGCACCGCCCAGGCCGTCCTCACCGCGTCCACCACCTTGGGGCTGGGCGGGGTGCGCGCGCTCGAGGACCTCAGCTGGCGCGCGGCCGCGGCCCACGCGGGCGAGGTGAACGGCCTGCTGCGCGAGCGGTACCTGGCGCCGCTGGCCGACCAGGGCGACTTCGGGGTGCTGGTGCGCGAGGCGGTCACGGTCTACCTCGCGCAGGACCGCAGCGTGCCCCGCGCCGCGCGGGCGCTGCCGGTGCACCCCAACACGCTGCGGTACCGCCTGCGCCGGTTCGAGGACCTCACCGGGTGCTCGCTGGACTCGACCGAGACGATCGTCGAGGTGAGCTTCGCGCTCGGGATCACGGCGCGGACCCCGTAGCCCGGGTTGCGACGGGTGTTGCCCAGGGCAATGATTAGCTCGTGCAACGACTGGAGGAGCCGGCCGACGAGCTGCTCGACGCGGTGATGACGGCCAGCCGCGCCCTGCTCGCGGTGGTCGTCCGCTCGCTCGCGGCGGTCGACGAGGACGTGACCCTGCCCCAGTACCGGGCCCTGGTCGTGCTCGCCCAGCACGGCGCGGTCCGCCCGGTCGACCTGGCCGCGACGCTGGCGGTCACGCCGCCCACCTGCACCCGGATGTGCGGCCGGCTCGACGCCAAGGGCCTCGTCGTGCGCGAGCGCCCCGCCGACGACCGCCGCGCGGTGGTCGTCTCGCTCTCCGCCACGGGGCGCGACCTGGTCGCGCAGGTGACCCGCCGACGCCGCGACGAGCTGCGCCTGCTCCTGGCGCGGGTGCCCGCGGACCGGCGGTCGGCCGTGGTCGAGGGACTGCGGTCGCTCGCGGACGCGTCGGGCGAGGTGCCCGAGACCGACTGGGCGGTGACGTCGTGAGCACCACCATCGAGGAGGACGACGAGCCCCGGACCCGCTGGTGGGACCGCCCCGCCCGCGGCGCCCGCGCGCTGCACGGCTGGCTGACCACCTCCCGCCCGGGCCTGGTGGGGCTCGCGCTGGTGATCGGCGTCGGCGCCGGGCTCGGGGCCGTGGCGTTCCGGTACCTGATCGTCGGCATCACCTGGCTGGTCACCGGCCGGCAGGACTTCTCCGACGCCGGCCGCGTCGCCAGCACGCACCTGCCCTGGCTGGGCCCCTGGTTCCTGCTGCTCGCGCCCGTGGTGGGCGGCCTGGTCTACGGCCCGCTGGTCACCCGCTTCGCGCCCGAGGCCCGCGGCCACGGCGTGCCGGAGGTGATGTTCGCGGTGGCCCGGCGGGGCGGGCGCATCCCGGCGCGCGTCGCGGCGGTGAAGTCGCTGGCGTCGGCGCTGTGCATCGGCACCGGCGGCTCGGTCGGCCGCGAGGGGCCGATCGTGCAGATCGGCTCGGCGCTGGGGTCGTCGATCGGCCAGGCGCTGCGGGTGCCCGCCGGGCGGCTCACGCTCATGGTCGCCTGCGGCGCCGCCGGCGGGATCTCGGCGACGTTCAACGCGCCGATGGCCGGCGTCGTGTTCGGTCTGGAGATCATCCTGCGGGCGTTCGCCGCCGAGTCGTTCGGCGTGCTCGTGATCTCGTCGGTGACCGCCAACGTCGTCGCCCGCCTGCTCGTCGGCGACGACACGATCCTGCACCTGCCCCACTGGACGCTGGGCTCGTCGGCCGAGCTGCCGCTCTACGCCGTGCTCGGCCTGCTCGCCGGACTCGTGGGCTGGGGCTTCGCGCGCGTGCTCTACGCCGTCGAGGACGCGTGCGACTGGGTCTGGCGCGGCCCGGAGTGGCTGCGCCCCGCCGTCGGCGGCATCGTGCTCGGCGCGGTGCTCCTGGCCCTGCCGCAGCTCTACGGCGTCGGCTACCCCGTGCTGCAGGACGGCCTGGCCGGGCAGTACGCGCTCGGGTTCCTGCTGCTGCTCGCCCTCGGCAAGGTGCTCGCGACGAGCCTGACGATCGGGATCGGCGGCTCCGGCGGGGTGTTCGCACCGTCGCTGTTCGTCGGCGGGCTGGCCGGCACCGCGTTCGGCGGCGTGGCCGCCGCGCTGTTCCCGGCGCTGCACATCGCGCCCGGCGCCTTCGGCCTGGTCGGCATGGCCGCGGTGTTCGCCGGCGCCGCGCACGCCCCGATCACCGCCGTGCTCATCGTGTTCGAGCTGACCGGTGACTACGCGGTGATCCTGCCGCTGATGCTCGCCGTCGTGCTCGCGACCGGCGTGAGCCACCTGGTGTCCCGGCAGAACATCTACACGCTCAAGCTCGTGCGGCGGGGCGTCGACCTCGACGCCCCGGGCGCGTCGACCTAGCTCAGGGCTCCCGGTCGTTCAGCACGGGCCGCAGGTCCTCGAGCTTGTCGTAGGCCCACCACAGGTAGTTCTCCGTCCCGCCCTCGCGCAGGGGGTGGAGGTCGGCGTGATCGGGGTCGTCCTTGAAGGCCTGGAAGGCCTCCGGCGACGGCCACTCGACGAGCACCAGCACCCGGCGCGGGGAGCCGCCGGTGCTCGGGGCGTCGGCGGAGAGCTTGCCGAGCGCGACCACCCGCCCGCCGTGGGCGCCGACGGCGGCGGCGGACCGCTTCGAGTAGGACCGGTAGTCGTCATTGGGCGCGAGGTCGAAGAGGTTCAGGGCGTAGACCGCACTCATGGCGCCGATGGTGCACCCGCGTCGTCGGCCGCGACGAACCGCGGGCCGCAGATGTGTGCGCGCGGACGACGACCCGCGGGCCCCCCGTTCCTAGCGTCGGGGACATGCCCCTCCCGGAGAACCCCGCCCGCAACACCGACTCGCCCTTCGCGTCGATGCGCGCCCACCACACCGGCATCCGCTACCCCGACTTCGAGGACGCCCGCTCGTTCTGGGTCGACAAGATGGACTGGCGGGTCCTGCAGACCTGGCCCTACGGCGACCTGACGCTCGCCTACGTGATGCCGCCCGACCAGGACGACTTCCACCTCGAGATCCTCGCCGGGCCGGGCGCCGCCGCGCAGCCGGAGTTCGCCGACGTCGACGAGAGCCTCGGGGTCAACGGCCTCAACCACGTCTGCATCGAGGTCGCCAGCGTCGACGACACCCTCGCCGAGCTGCGCGCCCGCGGCGTCGACGTGGTCAACGAGCCCTTCGAGCTGGAGGAGATCAGCGCCCGGCTGGCGTTCTTCCGCGACCCGTGGGGCAACATGTTCGAGCTCTCCCAGCGGATCTGACGTGCGCGACCTCGGCGCGGAGGACGCCCGCAAGCAGACGGTGCGCACGGCCTTCGACGACTGGGCCGCCGGGCGCGGCGGCCCGTTCGCCCTGCTCGCCGACGACGCCACGTGGACGATCGTCGGCACCAGCCCGGTGTCGCGCACCTACGGCAGCCGCCAGGAGTTCCTCGACGTCGTCATCGACCCGTTCGACGCGCGCATGGCCACGCCGCTCGTGCCCACGGTGCGCGGGCTCTACGCGGACGGCGACTGGGTGATCGCCCTGTTCGACGCCGCCGCGACGGCGCGTGACGGCCGGCCGTACCGCAACACCTACACCTGGTATCTGCGCCTGGCCGGCGACAGGATCGTGGAGGCCGTGGCGTTCTTCGACACCCTCGAGTTCACCGACCTCTGGACCCGCGTCGCCCCGGCCGAGGGGAGCAGCTCGTGAGGATCGGCATCATCGGGGCGGGGAACATCGGGACGACGCTCACCCGACGCCTGCGCGCGCTCGGGCACGAGGTCGCGGTGGCGAACTCCCGCGGCCCGGACACCCTCGCCGCCCTCGCCGCGCGGACCGGGGCGCGGGCCGGGGAGGTGGGCGACGTCGCCCGCGACGCGGAGCTGCTGGTGGTCACCGTCCCGCAGGGCCGGGTCCCCGACCTGCCGGCGGACGCGCTGGCCGGCCTGGCCCCGGGCGCGGTCGTCGTCGACACCGGGAACTACTACCCGCAGCGCGACGGGCGCCTCGACGGGATCGAGGAGGGGACGCCCGAGAGCCGCTGGGTCGAGCAGCAGCTCGGGCACCCGGTGGTCAAGGCCTTCAACAACATCCAGGCCCAGCACCTCCTCGAGCTCGGGCGACCCGCCGGCGACCCGCAGCGCATCGCGCTGCCCGTGGCCGGGGACGACCCGGACGCGAAGGCCGTCGTCCTGCGCCTGGTGGACGACCTGGGCTTCGACCCGGTCGACGCGGGCGGCCTCGACGGGTCCTGGCGCCAGCAGCCCGGCACGCCCGTCTACGCCACCGACCGCGACGCCGCGGGGGTCCGGGACGGCCTGGCCGCCGCGAACCCCGAGCGCCGCCCGGAGTGGCGCGCGGGCTGACCGGCCCCGCCCCGTCCACCACCGTGGCCACGCTCCCCGCCGGGGGCGTGGCCACGGTCACGTGGGCCGTGGCGTGAGGATCGCCGATCGATCGTGTCCAACTCATGAGTTCGACGGACAGCGCCGTCCACCCCCGGGCGGCGCCGTGGTCCCCGTCGAGCGGGAGGACACGATGAGCACCCCGGCCACCCCCAGCCCCACCCCGCGCACAGCCGACAACGTCGCGGCCCCGTCCACCACCTCGCCGTCCCCGGCGCGCGCGACGGGACCGTCGCCGCTGGAGAGCAGCACGGGCCGCACCACCATCGCCGACGGTGTCGTCGCCAAGATCGCCGGCCTCGCCGCCCGCGAGATCCCGGGTGTGCACGGCTTCGGCAGCAGCGCCGCCCGCGCCTTCGGCGCCATCACCGAGCGCATCCCCGGCGGCCGCTCCTCCACCACCCAGGGTGTCTCGGTCGAGGTCGGCGAGCGCCAGGCCGCCGTCGACCTGACCGTCGTCGTCGAGTACGGCGTCGGCATCGCCGAGCTCGCGCGGTCGATCCGGCGCAACGTCATCTCCTCGGTCTCGCAGATGACCGGGCTCGAGGTGGTCGAGGTCAACGTCAACGTCGTCGACCTGCACCTGCCCGGCGACGACGACGGGAGCGACGACGACGCGGCCGCGACGACGGCCCGGGTCCGGTGACCCGCCCCGCCGGGCCCGGTCAGCACGTCGGCGGCGACCACGCCGTGGTCGCCGGGGTCGACGTCGACCAGGTCGCGGCGGCGGTGTGCGCGTGCCCGCTGGTCGCCGGCCTGGTCGCCGGCGACCACGGGACCGCCGCCACGCTGCTGCCCGGCCGGCGGGTGGTCGGCATCCGGATCGGCCTGCGCAGCGGCGGCCCGGCACGCATCAGCGTGACCGTCGCCGCCCGCTACGGCGCCCCGCTGTCGCGGCTGATCGACCAGGTCCGCGACGCGGTCGCGGTCCGCGCCCCCGGCCACCCCGTCGACGTCGACGTCGCCGACGTCGCCTGACCCCCCGTCCCGCTCCCGCCCCAGGAGGTCCCCGTGATCACCACCAACACCGTCCTCGGTCTCGCCGCCGGCGTGGCCCTCGGATTCGCCGGCGCCTTCGGCGGCTTCGGCGCCTTCCTCGTCGTGCTCGTCCTCGGCGGCCTCGGCCTGCTCGTCGGCCGCTGGGCCGACGGGCGGCTCGACCTCACCGAGCTCACCGAGCAGCTGCGCGGCGCCGGCTCCGATCGAGATCGGATCCGCCGATGACCGCCGCGACCGTCCCGACCACCCCCGCCGCCGAGCGCGGCGAGCTCACGATCGCCGACGGCGTCGTGGCCCGGCTCGTCGACGCGGCCGCCGGTGAGGTGGAGGGCGTCACCGTCCCCGCCGCCGGCGGCCTCCCCCTCGGGCGCCGGGCCCGTGCCCGCGTCCGGCGCGGCGAGGGCCGGCTCGACGTCGGCCTCACCCTGGACGTCACCTACCCGACGCCGGTCGCGGCGACCGCCGACGCCGTGCGCGACCACGTGGTCGCCCGCGTCCGCGAGCTCGCGGGCCTCGAGGTCGACCGCGTCGACGTCGAGGTGGCGACGCTCGTGGCGGCCGACACCCCCCGGACCGGGCGGGTGGTCGCGTGACACGCCACTCCCGCCGCACGCTCCCGGCCCTGCTCACCGCGCTCGTGCTCGTCGCGGTCGGCGCGCTGGCCGCGACCAGCGCCGTGCAGACCCTGCTCGGGCGCACCCCGCTGGTCGCGCTCGACACCGTCACCGGCGTGCTCGGCCTGCTGACCTGGCAGGCCCCCGCCGTCCTGGTCGCCGCCGGCGTCGCCGCGGTGCTCGGCCTCGTCCTGCTCGTCGCCGGGGTGGTCCCGGGGCGCACTCACGTGCTGCCGCTGGCCACCCGGCCCGCCGGCCCGGCGGACCCGCACGGCGCCGGCGTGGTCACGGGCGGCTGGCACCGCCACGACCTGGCCACGCGCCTGCGCCGGCGCGCGCTCGCCGTCGAGGGCGTCGAGCGTGCCTCCGTGCGCGTGCGCCGCAGCCGCGTCCGCGTGGCGGCCCGGACCCACCGCGCCGGCACCGCCCCGGTCCGCGAGGCACTGACCGCCGCGGTGGCGGGCGACCTCGACGCCCTCGGGCTCGCCCGTCGCCCCCGCCTGCGCGTCGGCGTCTCCTCGACCCGGAAGGAGGGCTGACCACCATGGCCCGCCGCCCCGCCACCAACCCGCCCGCCCGTCTCAACCGCTGGCTGCTGGCCCTCGCCGGGCTGGTGCTGATCGCGGCCGCCCTGCTCGTCGCGGGGATCGCGACCGGGCGCCTGCCCCTCGTCGCCGCGGACCGTCCGGTGCTCACCGCGCCGTCGCCGGTGCCGTCGTGGTGGGCGTGGGTCGCGGCCGTCGCCGGCGTCGTCGTGGCCCTGGCCGGCCTGCGCTGGCTGGTCGCCCAGGCCCGCCGGCGCCCGGCCGCCAGCACGTGGTCCGTGCCCGCCGCGGGCCCGGCCCCCGGCACCACCACCGTCCCCGGCGGGGTGGCCGCCGACGCCGTGCGGGCCGACCTGACCGCGCACCCCGCGATCGGCGACGCCGCCGTGCGGCTGGTGCGCGGCGCCCCCGACCCGGCCCTCGACGTCGAGCTCGAGCTCGACGCCACCGGCGACCCCCGCGCCGCCGTCGCGCACCTCGAGGAGCACGCCCTGCCCCGGCTGCGCACCGCGCTGGCGGTCCCCGCCCTGTCCACCCGCCTGCTGCTGCGCACCGGGCGTGCGCGCGGCACCGAGCGCGTCGCCTGACGCGCCGCCACCCCTCCCCCCAGGCCCTGACCAGGAAGGACCTCTCATGTCCGATCGCCACGTCACCCCGACCACTGACGGCTGGGCCGTCGAGAAGCCGAACGCCCAGCGCCCCAGCGCGAAGACCCCGACCCAGGCGGAGGCCGTCCAGCGCGCCGTGGAGATCGTCGCCAACGACGGTGGCGGCGAGGTCGTGGTGCACGGCAGCGACGGCGCCTTCCGGGTGTCCCGCACCGTGCCGGGCGGCGCCACCGACACCGACCGCATCGCCGCCGCCCTCGCGGCGTCCGCCACCGCCACCGGTGCCCGCGCGACGGCGACGGCCGCGGCCGGCGAGGTGTCCGACGCCGCCGGCGAGGTCGCCGACGACGCGTCGGTGACCGCGAAGAAGGTGGTGGGCGAGACGCGCACCGGCGCCGCCCGCGCGGCCGCCACCGCCGACGCGGGCGCCGCGGGCATCGGCGCGGAGATCGACGCCTACGCCCGCGGCGAGAAGGACCTCGACGCCGCCGCCGAGGACGCCGCCGCCATCGCGCGGACGACCGGCGCGCAGGTCCGCGACCAGGTCGACCGCACCGCCCGCCAGGTCGCCGGCGAGGCCCGCGCCGCGGGCCGCCGGGCCACCGCCCGCGCCGAGGACACCGCCCGCCGGGCGGGCGCGGGGCTCGCGGCCGGCGCCGACCGCGCGGCGACCCTCGGCGAGGGTCTCGGCGAGCAGGTCGAGACCGCCGCGGACCGCGTCGGGCGCCGCGTGCACACGATCACCGAGGCCGCGGCCGCGCCCCTCGACGGGCTCGCACGGGCGCTCAACCCCGTCCGGCTGACCGGGCGCGCCGTGGGACTGGTCGCCGCCGGCGGCCTGCACCTGCTCGGGGTCGGCGCCGCCCGCGGCGGCGACGCCGCCCGCCGCGGTGTGCGCCGGGCCGCCCGGCAGTAGCCGGGGCCCGACCCCGAGGACGAGCACGACCTCCAGGAGGACACCGTGACCGACCGGAACGAAGGCTCCGGGGTGCGGCTGCGCCCGATGGTGCACGTCGCGGACCTGGCCGCCTCCCTCGCGTTCTACGAGCTGCTCGGCGCCCGCGTGGTCGACGGCAGCCGGGACGTCGACCGGGTGGTGATGGAGATCGGGGACGCGCGGCTCGGGCTGCTGGCCCACCCGCCCTACCCCGACCAGTGCCAGAACGCGGTCGAGCTGGGCTTCGAGTCCACCGACCCCCTCGAGGAGGTCGAGGCCCGGCTGCGGGCGCGCGGCGCCACGATCACCCGGCCCCCGAGCGACCGGGCGTCCGGGCGCCGCCTCCAGCTGGTCAGCCCGGACGGGCTCCTGCTCACCATCGACGAGCTGGACCCCCTCCTCCCCGACTGACGGGCGAGGGGGTGCGTGCCGGGATCGCGCTCACCTACGGTGTGTGCCGGAAGGGGGCGCACATGGCCGGCGAGCGTCGACGAGGTCGGTGACCCTCACGGCCGCGCACGGCGCGGCGACCAGCCCGCCGCTCCTCGGCCGCGAGCCCGAGCGTGCTGCGCTCGACGCCCTGGTCCGGGCGGTCCGGGGCGGGCAGGGCCGCGCCGTGGTCCTGGCCGGGGAGCCCGGCATCGGCAAGTCCGCGCTCGTCGACGACCTCGCCCACCGCGCGGAGGGCGACGTGCGCGTCCTGCGGGTGACCGGGGTGCAGGCCGAGATGGAGCTGCCCTTCGCGGGGCTCCACCAGCTGCTCGGCGGGGTGTCCGACCGGGCCGAGCGGCTCCCGCCGCCCCAGCGGGCGGCCCTGCTCGGGGCGCTCGGGCTCGGCGACCACCCGGCCAACCCGCTGCTGGTGGCGCTCGCCGTGCTGGGCGTGCTGTCCGACCTCTCGACCGACGCGCCGCTGCTGTGCGTCGTCGACGACGCGCAGTGGCTCGACCGCGAGTCGGTCCGGGCGCTGTCCTTCACGGCACGCCGGCTCCGGGCCGAGGCGGTCGGCCTCGTGTTCGCCGCCCGGGAGGTCGGCCCCGAGCTCGCCGGGCTGCCCCTGGTCACGGTCACCGGGCTGCGCACCGCGGACGCCGGCGCCCTGCTCGACCGTGCGGTGGCCGCGCCCCTCGACCCGGCGGTCCGGCACCTGCTGGTGACCGAGACGCGCGGCAACCCCCTCGCGCTGCTCGAGCTGTCGCGAGGCGTGTCCGCCACCGACCTCGGCGGCGGGTTCGGCCTCCCGGGCGCGGCGCCGCTCGCCGAGCACCTCGAGGCCGGCTACCGCCGCCGGCTCGTCGCGCTGCCCGCGGACTCGCGGCAGCTCGTCGTGGTCGCCGCGGCCGACGTCGTCGGGGACCCGACCGTGCTGTGGCAGGCCGCCGACCACCTGGGCCTGCCCCACGAGGCCCTCTCCCCCGCGGTGGCCGCCGGCCTGCTGACGGTGGGCGCCCGCGTCGAGTTCCGCCACCCGCTGGCGCGGTCCGCGATCTACCGCGGCGCGGACGACGAGGCCCGGCGCCGCGCCCACGGCGCCCTGGCCGCGGTCACCGATCCCGACCAGGACCCCGACCGGCGGGCCTGGCACGCCGCCCAGGCCGTCGTCGGGCCCGACGAGGCCGCCGCGGCCGCCCTGGAACGCTCCGCCCGGCGCGCCGAGGCCCGCGGGGGCGTCGCCGCCGCCGCGACCTTCCTCGACCGCGCGGCCGTCCTCACCGCCGACCCGGCCCGTCGCGTCCGGCGGCTGATCGAGGCCGCCGCCCTGCTGCGGGACGCGGGCGCGCTCGACCGCGCCCTCGTGCTGCTCGACGCGGCCGAGGCCGGGCCGGTGAGCGAGGAGCAGGCCGCGGCGATCGTCCTCGCCCGCGGCGTCATCGCCCTGGGCCGCCACCACGGCAGCGACGGCGTCCGACTCCTCGTCACCGCCGCGCACCGGCTCCGGACCGGCAGCCAGGCGCACGCCACCCTGCTCGAGGCGGTCATGGCGGCGATGTTCGTCCTGGAGGAGGACCAGAAGGCCGACCTGGTCGGCGCCGCGAGGATTCTCGACGACGTCGACCCCGACAGCACGCTCGACCTGCTCCTCGAGGCCCGTCTCGCCCGCGTCACCCACGGCTTCACCGCCGCCGCCCCGGCGCTGCGCCGCGCCCTCGATGCAGCGGTGGCCGACGCCCGGGCTCCCGACCCGCCCATGGTGTCGTCGCTGGCCACGCTGTGGGGGATCCTCTCGCTGCCCAACGAGCTCTGGGACGCCCCCGCGCGGCGGCTGCTCATCACCACCCACATCGACGTCGCGCGCAGCCACGGCGCGCTGACCCTCCTGCACGGTGCGCTCGCCCACCGCCCCCTGCTGAAGGTCGCCGAGGGCGACGTCGACGGTGCCCGGCTCGCCGTGGAGGAGGGGCAGTCGATCGCCCAGGCCTCGGGCGCTGCCCCGTGGGTGCAGACCCGGCTGATGGTCGCCGCCTGGGCCGGGGACGAGGACGAGACGCGCCGGCTCGCCCGGGCGGTGCGCGGGGACGGCGCGGGGCCGCCCGGCGCCTCGATGGGATCGCTCGACACCCTCCTCGCCGACTACGCCGAGACGGTCCTCGACAACGCCGCGGGCCGGGCGGACGCGGCGTTGCGTCGGGTCGTCCCGCTCTTCGAGCGCGACTTCTTCGCGATGGGCCCGTGGATCCTCCCGGAGCTGGTCGACGCCGCCGCCCAGACGGGGGCGACCGCGGAGCTCGTGCGCGCACGGGACTGGATGGAGCAGCAGGTGGCGGCCGCGCCGACCCCCTGGTCGATCGGTCTCGCCGAGCGGGTCCGGGCCCTGACCACCGACGGTGACGCGGCCGGGGAGCACTTCCGGCTCTCGATCGACCACCTCCTCGCGGCGTCGGTGACGGCCGAGGTGGCGCGGTCGCACCTGCTGTGCGGCGAGTGGCTGCGCCGGCGGGGAGCGCGCGCGGACGCCCGCCACCACCTGCGGCAGGCCGAACAGGCCTACCTCGCCATGGGCGCCGGCGCGTTCGCGGCGCGGGCGACCCGGGCGCTGCGCGCGACCGGTGCCGCCGCGGTCGTCGCCGAGGCCGGCGACCGGGCCCTGACCGCCCAGGAGCGCGGCGTGGCCCGGCTCGCCGCGGACGGTCTGACGAACCCCGAGATCGGCGCCCGCCTCTACCTCAGCCCCCGCACCGTGCAGTACCACCTGCGCAAGGTCTTCTCCAAGCTCGGCATCGGCTCGCGGCACGAGCTGGCCGGGGCGCTCGGGCCCCCGGACGATGCCTGAGCCGGGCGGGACGCGCCTGATCGGCCGTGCCGCCGAGCAGCGCGCCGTGGACGCCGTGCTGGACGCGGTCCGCGGAGCCCGCGGCCGGGCCCTGGTGCTCCTCGGGGAGCCCGGGATCGGCAAGAGCGCCCTGCTGGACCACGCCGCCGCGACGGCCGCCGCGAGCGGGGTGCGGGTGCTGCGGGTGACCGGCATCCAGTCGGAGATGGAGCTGGCGTTCGCCGGGCTGCACCAGCTGCTCGGTCCCGAGGTCGCCCGCGTCGACCGGTTGCCCGCGCCGCGGCGCGCCGCGCTGCGCGTGGTCCTCGGGCTCGACGACGGCGAGCCCCCGGACCGTCTGATGGTCGCGCTCGGCGCCCTCGACCTGCTGCGGGCGCTCGCGGCCGACCGGCCCGTGGTGTGCCTCGTCGACGACGTCCAGTGGCTCGACCAGGACACGGTGTCGGTCCTGTCGTCGATGGCGCGGCGCTGGGCGACCGATCCGGTGGGTGCCGTCGTCGCGTCGCGGGACGCGGTGCCCGAGCTGGACGGGCTGCCGCGGCTCGAGGTGCGGGGCCTCGCCACGCCCGACGCGCTCACCCTGCTCGACGGTGCGCTGCGGGCGCCGCTCGACGACGCCGTGCGCCGCCAGATGGTCGCCGAGACCGCGGGCAACCCCCTGGCGCTGCTGGAGCTCCCCCGCGGCATGGACCCCGCGGAGCTCGCCGGCGGCTTCGCCCTGCCCGGCGTGACGCCGCTGTCGGATCGGATCGAGGAGAGCTACCGCCGCCGCCTCGCCGAGCTGCCCGTGTCCGCCCGGACGCTGCTCCTGCTCGCGGCCGCCGACCCCGTCGGCGAGCCGGCGCTGCTGCGGGCGGCGGCGGCGTGCCTCGGGCTCGGCCCGCAGGCGATCGTCCCGGCGGTGGAGGAGCAGCTGCTCGAGATCGGCCCGCGGGTGCGGTTCACCCATCCCCTGGCCCGCTCCGCGATCTACCGCGGGGCGTCACCGGAGCAGCGCCGTCTCGTCCACCTCGCGCTCGAGGAGGTGACCGACCCGGACACCGACCCGGACCGCCGTGCCTGGCACCGCGCGCAGGCGGTCGTCGGGCCGGACGACGAGACCGCGCGCCAGCTCGAGCGGTCGTCCCGCCGGGCCCGGTCCCGCGGCGGGCTCGCCGCCGCCACCGCGTTCCTGGAGCGCGCCGCGTCGCTGAGCCCCGCCCGCCGGGCCCGCGCGGACCGCCTGGTCGCCGCGGCGGAGCTCGCCCGGGAGGCGGGTGACGACGACCGGGCCCTCGCCCTCCTCGACGCCGCCGGGGACGACGCCCTCGACGCCGACCAGGCCGCCCGGGCCGCCCTCCTGCGCGGCCGGGTCGCGCAGGAGCGCACCACCGGCCCGGACGCCGTGCACCTGCTCGCCGACGCCGCCCGTCGGCTGGCGGCGTGCGGCCTGCCCGCCGCGCACGACGCGGTGCTCGACGCCGTCGTCACCGCGACGTGGACCGCCGCGCCGGGGCGGGCCGCGCTGGTCCGGGAGGCGACGTCGGTCCTCGGGGACGACCGGCCCGGCCCGGCCGGTCCGGCGACCGACCTCCTGGTCGCGGGCCTGCGGGCGCGCGGCCTCGAGGGTCCCGACGCCGCGCTGCCGCTGCTGCGCCGCGCCCTCGACGCCCTCCTGGCCGACCCCGGCACGGTGGCCGCGTCGGGCCCCTCCTGGTCGGCCCTCTGGCTCGCCGACGAGCTCTGGGACGCCGCCGCGGGCACGACGCTGTTCGACCGCGTCGCCGGGCCGGCCCGCCGCGAGGGCGCCCTCGGGGTGCTGCGCCGCCTCTACCGCGCGCACGTCCGGCACCTCGTGCTCGTCGAGGACGTCCACGCGGCCCGGCGGACCCTCGACGAGGGCCGGGCGCTCGCCCCCACCGACCCGGCCTCCTTCGCCGAGGTCGAGCTGATCGTCACCGCCTGGGCCGGGGAGCACGACACCGCGTCCCGGCTCGCCGCGGAGCTCCGGCGGCCCGGCGCCGGGCCCCGCACCCGGGTCTGGGTGGCGTACGCGGACGCCGTCGCCGGCAACGCCCGCGGTGACGCCGAGGGCGCCCACCGGGCGATCGCGCCCGTGTTCCGCGACGACTGGTTCTCCCTCGGCCCGATGGTGCTCCCCGAGCTGGCCGACGCGGCGGCGCGGACCGGCCACGCCGCGGACCTCGCCGCCGCCGAGGCGTGGGCGGACGAGCGCGCCCGCCTCACCGCGACCCCGTGGAGCCTCGGTGTCGCCGAGCGCGTGCGGGCCCTGCGCCGCGACGGCGACGGGGCGCGCGCGCACTACGAGCGCTCGGTGGAGCACCTCTCGCGGGTGCGAGGACGCACCGAGCTGGCCCGCACGCACCTGGCGTATGGCGAGTGGCTGCGCCGGCGGCGCAGCCGGGCCGAGGCGCGGGACCACCTGGGCCGGGCGGCCCGGCTGTTCACCGAGACCGGGGCGGCGGGGTTCGCCGAGCGCGCGGCGCGCGAGCTCCGGGCGGTCGGCGACCACGGGTCCGGGCGCCCGGGCGGCACGCTGACACCGCAGGAGGCCGAGGTCGCCGCCCTGGCCGCGGACGGGCTGACCAACCCCCAGATCGCGACGCGGCTGTCGCTGAGTGCCCGGACCGTCCAGCACCACCTCCGCAACGCCTACGCCAAGCTCGGCATCAGCTCGCGGACCCAGCTCGGGCGGGCCCTCGGGGAGCCGCGGGCCGCGGCGGGGGGAAGCGCGGCACGGTGAGGGCGAACAGCACGAGCCCGGCCAGGGTCAGGACGAGGCCGGCCCAGGCGGTGGACAGGGTGCCGAGCCCGATGCCCAGCACGATCGAGCCGCCGATCGCGCCCAGCGCGTTCGCGAGGTTGAGCGCGGCGAGGTTCACCGCCCCCATCAGGGTGGGTGCCTCGGGCGCGTAGCTGGTGAGCAGCACCTGGATGGTCGGGATGGCCATCATCATCGTCGCCCCGACGAAGAACAGGGCCGGCAGCAGCACGGCCAGGCTGGACCCCCCGAGGGCGATGACCACCAGGAACACCAGCACGAGGGCGTAGCCGGACACCAGGCCGCGGTAGGCGAAGCGGTCGGCCAGCCGGCCGCCGACCTGGTTGCCCACCGCCATGCCGAGCCCGAAGACGCCGAGCGCGATCGGGATGAGCGCGGGGCTCGAGCCGGTGGCGTCGGTGATGTACGGGGCGATGAAGGTGTAGACGGCGAAGATGCTCGAGATGCCGAGCCCGGCGACGGCCGTCACCACCCACACCATGGGCCGGCGCAGGGCACCGAGCTCCTGGGCGACCGAGCTGCCGGCCAGCGCGTCGGTGCGCGGCACCCACGCCATCAGCGCGGCCCCCGCGAGCAGGGCGATCACCACGACCACCAGGTACATCGCCCGCCACCCCGCGAGCTGCCCGACGAACGTGCCCAGCGGTGAGCCGATGATCGTCGCGACGGTGAGGCCGCCCATGACGGTGGCGAACGCGCGGCCGCCGTTGCCGGGCCCGTAGACGTACGCGGCCACCACCGCGCCCGCGCCGAAGTAGGCGCCCTGCACGGTGCCCGTGACGAAACGCGCGGCGATGAGCATGCCGAGGCTCGCGGACAGCGCCGACAGCACGTTGCCGACGACGAACAGGCCCACCAGGAACAGCAGCAGGTTGCGGCGGTTGTAGCGCGCGGCGACGACGGTGATCACCGGCGAGCCGATCATCACGCCCACCGCGTACGCCGTCACCGCGTAGGTCGCGAGCGGGAGCGAGACCTCCAGGTCGGAGGCGAAGAGCTGGATGATGCCGTTGCTGCCGAACTCCCCCGTGCCGATCGCGAACGTGCCCAGCGCCAGCGCGAACAGCGTCAGTCCCGGTCGCGGGCCGGCGCGGGACGCGTCGTGGCGGTGCTCCTCGGCCTCGCACTGGGACCGGTAGGCGGCGGTGTGCATGGCGGGAGGGTCGGGGTCCGCGCGCGGCGCCCGCATCCGCCGGTGGCCGGTCCGACCGGCCGGTGGTCGCCGGGTCCGGTCGGGGTGCCCGCCGGCCCCCGCCGGCCGGCGCCCGCGTGGTGCACGTTCCGCGCGCCCGACGGCCCGCCGCGGGACGGAACGGCCGCGGCGGCGCGCCCGGGTGCGCGAACCGGTCGCCGCGCAGGGCGACCGCTGGACCGGCCGCGCCCCGCCGCAGTCGACTTCCTCGCCGAGGACAGCAGCCGGACCACGGAGGGGGCACCACCATGCTCGACACGGAGCGCGTCCCGAGGATCGAGACCGGTGACGCCTATCGCGAGAGCCTGCGCGGGCGGGGTCTCGACGTCTGGTACATGGGCGAGCGCATCGCCGAGCCCGTCGACCACCCGGTGATCCGGCCCTCGGTGAACGCCGTCGCCGCGACCTACGACCTGGCCCGGTCGCACCCCGAGCTCGCCACGGTCGTCTCCCCCTTCACCGGCCAGCGGGTCAGCCGGTTCCTCAACATCTGCACGAGCGCCGACGACCTGGTGCTGCAGAACAAGATGCAGCGCAAGCTCGGCCAGCTCACCGGCACCTGCTTCCAGCGCTGCGTGGGCATGGACGCGTTCAACGCCCTCTACTCGGTGACCTACGAGATCGACGAGGCCCACGGCACGGGCTACCACGAGCGACTCCGGGCGTTCCTGACGCGGATGCACGAGGGGAACCTCGTGGTCGGCGGCGCGATGACCGACGCCAAGGGCGACCGGTCGCTGCCGCCGCACCGCCAGCCCGAGCCGGAGGTGTTCCTGCGGGTCACCCGCCGCACCGCCGAGGGCGTCCACGTCAGCGGCGCGAAGGCGCACCAGACCGGCTGCGTGAACTCGCACTGGATGGTCGTCATGCCGACCATGCGGATGACGCCCGACGACCGCGACTTCGCGGTGGTCGGCGCCGTGCCGGTCGACGCGCCGGGCATCACCTACGTCTACGGCCGACAGTCCTGCGACACCCGCAGCGCCGAGCCGGGGACGATGGACCAGGGCAACGCCGCGTACGCGGGCCAGGAGGCGCTGGTCGTCTTCGAGGACGTCTTCGTGCCGAACGAGCTGCTGTTCATGGACGGCGAGACCGAGTTCGCCTCGATGCTCGTCGAGCGCTTCACCACGTACCACCGCCGCAGCTACGTCTGCAAGACCGGCGTCGGCGACGTGCTCATCGGCGCCGCGGCCCAGGCGGCGGCCGACAACGGCGTGGACGGCAGCTCCCACGTCAAGGACAAGCTCGTCGAGATGACCCACCTCAACGAGACGGTCTACGGCGCGGGCATCGCCGCGAGCCACCAGGGCCGGCCGACCCGGTCGGGCGCGTACCTGTGCGACGACATGCTCGCCAACGTCTGCAAGCACCACGTCACGAAGGTCCCCTACGAGCTCGGGCGCATCGCCCAGGACCTCGCCGGCGGTCTGGTCGTCACGATGCCCTCGGAGCTCGACCTGCAGCACGGCGAGATCGGCGCGCTGCTGCACCGCATCCTGCAGGGCCGCGCGGACGTCGACACCGAGGAGCGGCTGCGGATCCTGCGGCTCATCGAGAACATGACGCTCGGGCGCAACGCCGTCGGGTACCTCACCGAGTCGCTGCACGGCGCGGGCTCGCCCCAGTCGCAGCGCGTCCAGATCGGGCGCGGGATGCAGCTCGACCTCAAGCGGGGCCTGGCCCGCACCCTGGCCGGGATCGTGGACCCGCCCGGCGAGCCCGACGAGGCCGGCGGCGCCGACGACTACCTGACGCGCGTCTTCGCCGCGCCCGGGACCGTGCCCGGGACCATGCCGGGGAGCGCATCGTGAACGGGCTCATGATGGACCGCCAGCTGCTGCTGAGCTCGCTGCTGTGGCGCACCGAGCGGCTCTTCGGCGACAAGCGGATCCACACCCGGCTCGACGACGGCGGGTACCACTCGTACACCTACCGCGAGTACGGGCAGCGGGTGCGCCGGCTCGCCAACGCGCTGTGGCGCCTCGGGGTCCGGCACGGCGACCGCGTGGGCACGCTGGGCTGGAACCACCACCGCCACCTGGAGACCTACTTCGCGGTGCCCGCCACCGGCGCCGTCCTGCACACCGTGAACCTGCGCCTGTTCCGCGAGCAGCAGCGCTTCACGATCGACCACGTCGGCGACTCGGTGCTCTTCGTCGACCCCGACCAGATCCCCGTCGTCGAGGAGCTCGTCGAGCTGGGGATCCCCACCGTGCGGGCCTTCGTGGTGATGGGCGACGGCCCGGTGCCCGAGACGTCGCTCGCGCCGGTCCACTCCTACGAGGAGCTGCTCGCCGCGGAGTCCGACGACTACGAGTACCCGGAGTTCGACGAGCACGAGGCGGCCGCCATCTGCTTCACCTCGGCGACCACGGGCGACCCGAAGGGCGTGGTCTACAGCCACCGCGCGATGGTCCTGCAGGCCCTGTGCCTGGGCCTGACCGACGACCTGGGCCTGCGCGAGGACCAGGTGTGGCTCGAGGTCGCCCCGATGTTCCACGTCAACGGCTGGAACATCCCCCACGCCGCCCTGCTGCAGGGCGCCACCCTCGTCCTGCCCGGCGTGCACCCGAAGCCGACCGACCTCGTCGCCGCCGTCGAGGACCTGGGGGTCACGGGGATCAACGCCGCGGTCACGGTCGGCACCCTGCTGCGCGACGCCGTCGAGGAGTCCGACCGCGACCACGACCTCTCCACGCTGCGCACGATGTGGCTGGGCGGCCAGGCCCCGTCGACGGCGATCATGCAGTGGTGGGGCGAGCGCGGCACCACCATCACCCAGGGCTGGGGGATGACGGAGAACAGCCCGCAGATCTGCTTCTCCGGCGTGAAGAGCACCCTGCGCGCGACCGCCGACGAGGACGACCTGCGCGCCCTGCGGCAGAAGCAGGGGCTGCCGCTGCCCCTCGTCCAGATCCGGGTGGTCGGCGAGGACGGCAGCGAGCAGCCGTGGGACGGCGAGAGCGTGGGCGACCTGTGGGTCCGCTCCCCGTTCACGGCCAGCGCCTACTTCGCCGACGAGCGGACGGCCGAGAGCATGGTCGACGGCTGGTTCCGCACGGGCGACATCGGCGCCGTCGACGCCGACGGCTACGTGGTGCTCAAGGACCGCGCGAAGGACCTCATCAAGTCCGGCGGCGAGTGGATCTCCTCGATCGACCTGGAGAACGCGCTCATGGCGCACCCGGACGTCCGGTAGGCCACCGTCGTCAACATCCCCGACGAGAAGTGGCTCGAGCGGCCCCTGGCCTGCGTCGTGCCCCGCAACGGTTCCCTCACCGAGGAGGACCTCAAGACCCATCTCGCGCAGGACTTCGCGAAGTGGTCCATCCCCGACCGCTTCGTGTTCGTCGCGGAGATCCCCAAGAGCGGGGTCGGGAAGTACGACAAGAAGGCCGTGCGCGCGCTCCACGCCGAGGGCGGCGACGAGGCCATCCGGTCCACGCTCGGCACGCCGTGACGTGGGCGGACGACACCAGAGAGGTCCGACCGTGACCGTGACGCTCCCCGCCCGCATCGGGCTCGGCACCGCCCCGCTGGGCAACATGTTCCGCGACGTCGGTGAGGACGAGGCGGACGCCGTCCTCGAGGCCGCCTGGGACGCCGGTGTGCGCTACTACGACACCGCGCCCTTCTACGGGATGGGGCTGGCCGAGCAGCGCCTCGGCCGGCTCCTCTCGGCCCGTCCCCGGGACTCGTTCACGCTCTCCACCAAGGTCGGCCGCGTCATCACCGACGACCGGCGCGAGATCGGGTCCAGCGACGAAATCTTCGCGCACGGCCGGCCGAACGACTTCGTCTACGACTACAGCGCCGACGGCGTGCAGCGCTCGCTCGACGACAGCCTCGAGCGCCTCGGCGTCGACAGCGTGGACATCGTCTACGTGCACGACATCGCCCAGGACTTCCACGGCGACGGCTGGCTCGGCGCGTTCGAGAGCGCCCGCACCGGCGCGTTCCGTGCCCTCACGCGGCTGCGCGAGGAGGGCGTCATCGCCGGGTGGGGCATCGGCACCAACCGGGTGGCGCCGCTGGAGCTGGCCCTCGGGCTGGAGGAGGCGACCCCGGACGTCTTCCTCGTCGCGGGCAGCTACAGCCTCCTGGACCACGCGGCCGCGCTGGACCGGCTGATGCCGCAGGCGGCCGCGCAGGGCGTCCAGGTCGTGATCGGTGCGCCCTACAGCTCCGGGCTCCTGGCCGGGGGCGACCACTTCGAGTACGCCCCGGCCTCGGACGTCGCGACGGCGCGCGCCCGGCTGATCGCCGCCGTCGCCGCGGCCCACGGCGTCGGGGTGAAGGCCGCGGCCCTGCAGTTCTCCCTGGCCCACCCGGCATCGCGGGTCGTGATCCCTGGGACGACCCGACCCGAGCGCGTGCCGGAGGACAGCCGGGCGCTGGCCGAGGAGGTGCCGGCCGCGTTCTGGGCCGACCTGCGCCGCGAGGGCCTCGTCGACCCGCGCGCGCCGCTGCCGCAGGGCGCGGGGGCGGCCTCCTAGGCTGCCGGGTATGGACCTGGGTCTCGCCGGCCGGGCGGCGCTGGTGTGCGCCTCCACCTCCGGTCTCGGCCGCGCCACCGCCGCGGCGCTGGCGCGGGACGGCGCGCGCGTCGTCGTCTCGGGCCGGTCCGCCGACCGGGCGCGGGAGGTGGCCGACGGGCTGCCGGGCGCGATGGGCATCGGCGCCGACCTGGTCGCGCCGGGCGGCGCCGAGGAGCTGTTCGCGGCCACCGTCGACCAGGTCGGATCACCCGACATCCTGGTGCTCAACGGGCCCGGCCCGCCGCCGGGCACCGCCCGCGACGTCGACGCCGACGGCATCCGCAGCGCGATCGACACCCTCGTCGTCCCGCACCAGGTCCTCCTGGAGCTGGCCCTGCCCGAGATGGTCCGCCGCGGGTGGGGCCGGGTGCTGAGCATCAGCTCCACCAGCATCGAGGCGCCGATCCCCGGCCTCGGGCTGTCGAACCTGGCGCGGGCGGCGCTGGCCGGGCACCTCAAGACCCTGGCGACGGAGGTGGCGGCCTCCGGGGTCACGGTCAACTCGCTGCTGCCCGGCCGCATCGCCACCCCGCGCGCCGAGCAGATCGACACGGCGGTCGCCGAGCGCACCGGCCGCCCCCGTGAGGACGTCGAGGCCGACGTCCGCGCGACGATCCCCGTCGGCCGCTACGGCGACCCCGACGAGTTCGGCGCCGCCGCCGCGTTCCTGTGCAGCGTCCCGGCCGCCTACATCACCGGCACCGCGCTGCGCTGCGACGGAGGCATGGTGCCGACCCTCTGACCGGCCGGCCGGCGCGGACGCACCGGCCGGTGGCGGATGCCGGCAGGAGGTCCGCGGGCCGATCCTCACGGGCATGACGCCGCCACCGCCGACGCTGCGGGACCGGCGCCTGCTCGCCGCCCTGCAGTGCGACGGGCGGCTCCCCGCCGAGCACGTGGCGTCGGTCCTGGGGATCCCGGCCGCGACGGTGCGCCGCCGCTGGTCGGCAATGGCGCAGGCCGGTGTGCTCCACGTCGTGGCCGCCCCGGCCGGCGGGTGGGGTCCGGGCGCCGCGGTCGTCCGGGTCCGGGTCGCCCGCGGCGACCGGCGCGCCGCGGCGGGCCGGTTCCTCGCCCGCCCGGACGCCCAGCAGGTCGACGTCGGGGACGAGGACGTCACCGTGGTGATCGGCGCGGCGGCGCCGGACGAGCCCCCGCGCACCGCGGGCGGGATGCGCTCGACGGTGCTGCACAGCCACGTCAGCCCGTGGCAGTGGCGCCTCGGGGTCCTCGACGCCGAGGAGCGGGCGGGACTGACGCCCCCGCCGCCGGCGCCGGGCCCGCCCCCCGACGAGCTCGACGACCGCCTCCTGCAGCTGCTGCGGTGGGACGGGCGGGCGTCCGCGGCCGCGCTGGCCACACGGACCGGCATCTCGGAGTCGGCGGCCCGGCGCCGCGTGCGGCGCCTCACGAGCACCGGCCTCCTGCACACCCAGGCCGTCGTCGACCCGGCGCTGGTCGGGCTGCCGCTGTGCGCCCGGTTCTGGGCGCGGGCCGCCCCCGGCCGGCTCGCGGAGACCGGCCGCGCGCTCGCCGGGCACCCGTGGGTGACGACCGCCCACGTCACCACCGGCACGGTCAACGTCCAGCTCACGGTGCGCGCGCCCGACATCCGCGCGCTCTACGGGTTCATCGCCGACGACCTGGGCGCGCTCGACGTCGAGCTCGTCGAGTCGGCGCTGGTCCGCTCGCTGGAGCCGCGCCTGGTGCGGGCGGCGTCGCGCCCACCCGCGCCCGTCCCGAGCCCGGCGGCCTGAGGCGGTGGTCTGAGGTGGCGGCCCCCGCGCCCCTGCGGGCCTCGCTGCGGATCACCGCGCCGACGCGGGAGGAGGCGCTGCGGCACCTGCGCGACTGGCGCCCGCCGATGCTCGCCCACTGCCGGGACCTCGCCCTGCCGCCGTACGCCGGGCGCCGCGAGTTCCGCTTCGAGACCGACGGCTGCGTGCTCGGCGACCTCACGTGCGCCCGCCAGCGCACCGACCGCGTCACGGGCGTCTCGGGCAACGGCGCCGGGCGCGACCCCGTCGTCGTGCAGTACGTCCTCGCCGGACGGGTGTGGTTCTCCGGCCCGAGCACCTTCTCGATCGGGCCCGGTCAGCTGGCCGTGCGCGACACCGCGCGGCCGTGGCGGTTCTGGTCCGCGCACGCCACCGTCACGCGGTGGCTGCTCGTGCCGCGGGCGGTGCTGCTGGGCCACCGGCACGGCGCGCTCCCCCCGTGCCACGTCGAGGACGACACCCCCGACGTGCGCTTCCTCGTGTCCTACCTCGAGATGCTCACCGGCACGGTGGCGCTGTCGGACGAGGGCGCCCGGGCCGCGCAGGACGCCACCCTGAGCCTGCTCGCCGGGGTGCTCGCCGGGCGGCCGGGGGCGGAGGCCCACGAGCACGCCCGCGCGACCGTCGTGCTGGCCCGGCGGTTCATCGACCGCCACCTGCGCGACCGCGACGTCACCCCCGCCCTGCTCGCCCGCCAGCTGGGCGTCTCGCCGCGCACGCTGCACCGGTCGTTCTCCTCCGAGGGCGACTCGGTGATGGGCTACGTGCGCCGGCGGCGCCTGCACGAGGCACGCCGCGAGCTGGTGACGGCGGGCGCGTCGGCCCGCGTCGCGGACGTCGCCGCCCGGTGGCGCTTCGCGGACTCCAGCCACTTCACCCGGCAGTTCCGCGGGACGTACGGGACGACGCCGGCGGCGTTCCTGCGGAGTCTGTGAGGTGGCGGTGCACGGCGGAGACGACGACGGCTCCGTCGCCGACGGCCGACGCGACCCGCTTCACCGAGCCGGCGCGCACGTCGCCGACGGCGAACACCCCGGGCACGCTGGTGGCGAACGGGTCGGCGGGTGAGCCGTCGGCGGTCCGGGCCACGGCCGGCCCGACGCGCACGAAGCCGTGGTCGTCGAGCTCCAGGCAGCCCTGCAGCCACCCGGTGTTCGGCTCGCCGCCCACCATGAGGAACACCGCGGCCGTCGTGATCGTGGTCGAGGACCCCGTGCGGCGGTCGGTGACGCGGACGCGCTCCAGGCGCCGGTCGCCCTCGAGCGCGGTGATCTCGGTGCAGGGATGGACCGTGACGTCCTCGGACGCCTCGAGGCGCCGTGACAGGTACTCCGACATGCCCGCCGAGAGCCCCGGACCGCGCACGAGGACGTGGACGTGCGCCGCGTGCCGGGACAGGTACATGGCCGCCTGACCCGCGGAGTTCGCCCCGCCGACCACCACCGCCTCCTCCCCGGCACACAGCGCCGCCTCCAGCGCCGAGGCCGCATAGTGGACGCCGGCGCCCTCGAAGCGGTCCAGCTCGGGCAGGTCGGGCCGGCGGTAGTGGGCGCCGGTCGCGACCACCACCGTCCGCGCCGCGACGACGTCACCGTCGGCGAGGTGCAGCACGAAGGGCGAGCCGGAGCAGTCGAGCCGCGCCACCCGGCGCGGCAGCACGATCCGGGCCCCGAACTTGTGGGCCTGCACCTGTGCGGAGCGGGCGAGCTCGTGCCCGCTGAGCCCGAGCGGGAAGCCCGGGTAGTTCTCGATCAGCGAGGAGCGCCCGGCCTGGCCGCCGGGCGCCTCGCGCTCGAGCACGACCGTCGCCAGCCCTTCGGACGCGGCGTAGACCGCGGCGGCCAGGCCGGCCGGACCGGCGCCGACCACCGCGACGTCCGCTACCCCGAGGTCGTCGAGCGGCTCGTCCAGGCCGATGCGCTCCGCGACGGCACCGATCGTCGGGGCCTCCAGGTACTCGCCGCGTCGGTGGACGACCACCGGCATCCGCGCCGAGCGGTCGACCCCGAGGGCGGCTAGCTCCGCCGCCGCGCCCGTCGCCGCCGGGTCGAGGACGCGCGTGGGCTGGTCGTTGCGCTGCAGGAAGCGCAGGAGGGCCAGCGTCGCCGGGTCCGCCGGCGGTCCGGCCACCACCACGGTGCCCTGGGCACGCGCGATGTAGCCGAGCCGCCGGGCCTGGAACGCGCCCAGCACCACCCGGCCCAGCTCCGGCTCGTCGGCCATCGCGCGGCGCAGCTGGGCCCGCCGGAGCCGGACGACGCGGGTGGGCGCGACCGTGACCGTGCCGACCAGCGAGCCCTGGCCGTTCAGCAGGGCCAGCTCGCCGGTGAACTGCCCGTCCCGGTAGACGGTGACGACCTCCGGTGTCGCCGCACCGGGCTCCTGGCGGACCTCGATGGCCCCGTGCAGCACGAGGAAGAAGTCGAACGCGCGGTCGCCGCGCCGGTAGAGCACGACGTCCGGGTCGACGTCCTCCACGGTGCCGTACCGCCGCACGTGCGCCACCTGCCCGGCGGACAGGCGGGGATGGGCCCCTGCATCGAGCCCGGCGTCGTGCTCGTCGGTGTCCCCGTCGTCGGTCACGGACCGGACGGTAGGGCCGCGGGGCGGGCGCGCCGGCGGATCGGCGCGGACGTCCCGCTCCGGTGGCACGCGGATCCAATGCGGGCGCGCGATCGCCTCCTAGCGTCGGCGTCATGCAGATGCGGGCAGCACGGATGCACGGTTACCGCGAGCCGCTGCGGCTCGAGGAGGTGCCGGTGCCCCGCCCCGGCCGGGACGAGGTGCTGGTCAAGGTGGCGGCGACGGGGATGTGCCGCAGCGACTACCAGCTGCTCGACGGCTACTTCCGCGACGGCCTGCCGATGGAGCTGCCCGCGATCCCGGGCCACGAGGTGGCGGGTCGGGTGGCCGAGACCGGCGCCGACGTCCCCGACGCCGCCGGTCTCGCGGAGGGCGAGCTCGTGGTCGTCGACGCCAACTGGGGCGACGGCACGTGCCGGCAGTGCCACGAGGGCAACGAGCAGCTCTGCACCGGCGACGGCGCCCTGCTGGGCTTCGGGCCGCCCGGCGGGTTCGCCGAGTACGTCGTCGTGCCGTACCGGCACCTCGTCCGCATCCCCGGCACCGACGTCCCGGCGCCGTCGGCGCTGGCGCCCCTGACCGACGCCGGGCTCACGCCGTACCGCGGGATGAAGAAGCTGCGCGACGCGGGCAAGCTCGGCGCGGGCCGCACCGTCGTCGTCAACGGCATCGGCGGGCTGGGCAGCTACGGGGTGCAGTACGCGAAGCTCCTCGGCGGCGGGGCGACGGTCGTCGCCTTCGGCCGCACCGACGAGAAGCTGGCGGTCGCCACCGACCGCGGCGCCGACCACGTCGTCAACACCCGTGACCGGTCGGTGGAGGAGGTCCGGGACGAGCTCGAGCGGCTCACCGGGGAGCGCTCGGTGCACGCCGTCCTGGACTGCGCCGGCGCCGAGGAGTCCACCTCCATGGCGTTCTCGCTGCTGGCCGCGGAGGGTGCGCTCGCGTGCGTGGGCCTCATGGGCGAGCGCATCACCGTCCCGCAGTTCCCGTCGGTCGCCACCGAGCTGTCCTACTTCGGCTCCTTCTGGGGCAATCACAACGATCTCACCGAGGTCCTCGCGCTCGCCGCGGCCGGCCACGTGCAGCACACCGTGACCGAGGTGAAGTTCGACGACGTCAACGAGAACCTCGAGGCCCTGGGCCGGGGCGACGTCGTCGGTCGTCAGGTCATCGTCTGGGACTGATCGACGGGGTGCGGCACGATCGCGGGCATGTGCCGCAACATCCGGGTCCTGCACAACTTCGAGCCCCCGGCCACCGACCACGAGGTGCACGAGGCCGCCCTGCAGTTCGTCCGCAAGATCAGCGGAGCGGCGAAGCCCTCGAAGGCCAACGAGGACGCGTTCGCCCGCGCCGTCGCCGAGATCACGGCGAGCACCCGCACCCTGCTCGACGAGCTGGTGACCACCGCACCCCCGAAGGACCGCGAGGTCGAGGCGCAGAAGGCCCGCGAGCGGGCCCGCGAGCGCTACGCCCGCTGATCAGCCGGGCTTCGCGATCGCCATCACGGCGAGCCGCCAGGCGAACCACGGCCCCGGCGGCTGCGCGGCGATCGCCCGGGCGAGGTGGCCGTCGAACAGCTCGGTGGCCACGGTGGCGCGCCGGTCGGGGTCGAGGTCCTGGAGCAGGGACGGGCCGAACGACACGCGCAGCGCCGCGCCCACCGCGGCGGGGTAGGCGTCGGGCCCGCTCTGTTGCCACAGCGGATCGCCGAGGTCGACGAACCGCAGCTCCTCGAGGGCCAGGCCACAGCCCTCGGTGAACGGGGCCTGCCACTCGGCGGCGGTGCGGTACCAGGCCGGGATCACCATTGCGGCCCGCTCGGCGGCGGTGACGACCCCGCGCTCGACCAAGGCGTCCAGGCCCCGCGCCACCTCGTCCATCGCGCGCTCCGCCCCGGAGCGGCGCTCCCGCCCGTCACCGTGCGCGGCACCCACGACCACGACGAGCCGGGCGCCCGGCTGCATCTCCGCGGCCCGTGCCGCGAGGAACGCCCGCCAGTCCGCGGCGCCGGCGCGGGCCCAGACGTCGTCCTGGTCCGGGCTCGCCGAGGTGAACCAGAAGCCGTCGAGCGGGCCCGGGACGGCGCTCAGCCAGTGGACGGCGATCGAGCTCCAGCCCAGGCCCACCGACGCGTCGGGGAGCAGCTGCTCGTAGAACGACCGTCCGACCGCGGCCGTGTGGACGCCGGGGCGCCGGTAGGTGCCGGGGTCGTCGGCGACGACCCGGAAGAGCGACGCGAAGTCGTTGTCGGGCAGGTCCGTGTGGATCACCCAGACCGGCTGGTCCGCGCCGCGCGTCTCGCGGATCGCGGTCACGGCGGCGGTCATCGGGGCCAGCGAGTTGCGGCCCTCCGAGGCCCCGTAGTCGGCCACCGTGACCGTCCCCGCCGGCCCGATGGGGGCGCTGCTCGCCGCGGCCCGGAGCAGGTCGAGGGCGTACGTCGCGGACGCCGCCTGCGCCGACGCGTGCTCGTTGTACCGGCCGCCGCCCTCCATCGCCGTGGACGTCACGGCAGCAGAGGAACACACGGCTGCTCTCCATGTCGATCTGTGAAGGTGCTGCTCAGCGGTTCCGGTCTGGTCCGCTGCCAGGATCGGGGTCGGTGGACCCGGGTGGCTCGATGTTGATCTGGCCGTCGTCAGACGTGCCTTGCGAGAGACCTGTCCCCGGGTGCGCCGGCGCCGGCCTGGCCCACTCACTGGCCTGATAGAAGCCTGTCCCGCCCCTGCTGACACCAGGGTCGTGGCCCGTCACAGATTTGCCGTGTGTGACTCCACCCAGGCCGGCGCCGTCCCGAACCCTCGAGTTGGACGGAGCCCGGTATGACGATGGTGGCAGACCCCGCGCGTGAGCGGGTCGAACCGCGAGGACGGGCCGACGAGCTCGCCATCGACGCGGTGCTGGGCGCCGACACGCACCGCGACACCCACAGTCTGGAGCTGCTCTCGGTGCGCGGCGCCAGCCTGGCCCGCATCGCGGTGGCCAACACCGCCGAGGGACATGCCGAGGCGCTGGCCTGGGTGGCCGCTCACGTCCCGACCCTGCAGGTGCTGGCCGGGGTCGAGGGCACGCGCAGCTACGGAGCCGGGCTGAGCCGGGCGCTGGGCGCCGGCGGGGTGCAGGTCTTCGAGGTCGAGCAGCCCACCCGGCGGGCTCGACGCCGCGGCAAGTCCGACACCATCGACGCCCGGCTGGCCGCCCGCCAGGTCCTCGAGGCTCTCGAGAACGGCAACCTGGCCGCCCTGGCGACCCCACGCGCCGACGGGGACCGGGAGGCGCTGCCCATCTTGCTGCGCGCCCGCGACGAACTCGCCGTGGGCAAGACCCGAGCGGTCAACCAACTGCGCGCTCTGCTGGTCACCGGCAGCGACACCGACCGCACGCTCAACCCGCGCCGCTGGTTCACCACCACCGACCTCGAGACGATCATCCGCCGCCGCGCTCGACGCGGTGAGACCCGCGAGCAGGCCGTGCGCCGCAGCGAGGCCCGTCGCCTAGCCACCCGCATCCGCGACCTCGAGCGCGACATCACCACCAACAACCGCGCCCTGCGCGAGATCGTCACCGACCTCGTCCCCGGCCTGCTCGAACGCCACGGCATCGGCCCGGTCAGCGCCGCCCAGATCATCGTGTCCTGGTCGCATCCCGGACGCTGCCGCAACGAGGCCGCGTTCGCCGTGCTGGCCGGGGCCAGCCCACTCGACGCCTCCAGCGGCCGGCAGGAACGCCACCGCTTCAACCCCGGCGGCGACCGCGCCCTCAACCGCGCCCTGCACACCATCGCAGTCGCCCGCTGGAAGACCTGCCCACGCACCCAGGCCTACATCACGCGCCGACGCGCTACCGGCAAGACCAACCCCGAAATCCGCCGCTGCCTCAAGCGCTACATCGCCCGAGAAGTCCACAAGGCCCTCAGCCAGGCCCACACTCCTTGACAACCCATAGAAGCGTCTCTCGAGAGTGTCAGGGATGGTGACCGTTCCGTGACCTCTCCTGGTCCCGCTCGGGCCGTTCTCGGGCCGGGACTGTCGGGGGGCGGGGCTAGCGTCCTGTTCGTGAGCATCGGCCAGGATCAGCGCCTCGCGGTGGCTGCGGTCCTGGACGGTCTGGGTCCGGGTCCGGAGCTCGACGCGGTGTTGGAGGAGCTGTCGGCGGCGGCGCTGTCGGGCGAGGACCTCGCAGCGTTCCTGCGCGCGTGTGCTCGTCAGCAGGCCCGCGCGGAGTCCCGGACGTTGACGGCGATGCACCACCTGGGTCGGGCCCGGGCGGGCTCGACGGAGCGGTACTCGGGTTGTGACGAGTTCTCCGGCGACGAGGTCGCGGCGGTGCTGTGCTGGTCGCGGTCGATGGCCACCCGCAAGCTCGGACTCGCTGACGATCTCGAGACGCGCCTCCCCGCGGTCGGTCAGGCGGTGTGGGAGGGCCGGCTGGACGTGGCCCGGGCGTCCCGGTTGTGTGAGTGGACGCGCGACGTCCCCGACGACCTCGCCCGCCATGTCGGTGACGTGCTGCTGCCCGTCGCCGCAGGAATGACGGTGGGGGAGCTGATCGACCGCATCGAGCAGGTCGTCATCGAGCTCGACCCGGACTGGGCCGCACGCCGGGAAGCGCGGGCGCGGCGCAACGGGCGGTTGATCCTGCAGGCGAACCCGTCGGGCACGGCGACCTTGTCGCTGGTGGATGTGGCCGCGACGTCGGGGTTGGCGATGCGCGACCGGGTCGACGCCCTGACCGCCGCGATCCGCGGGCTCGGGGTGCTGACCCCGATCGGGACGTTGCGCAAGGAGGTGGCCGAGCGGCTGCTCGACG